>JAFSUE010000115.1 GCA_017445435.1 Selenomonadaceae bacterium
ATAACAAAGATGATTGACTTGAGCGTTCATCAAATGGCGTTGATGAGTTTCAGCGACAAGCCTAAAATTCTTAGCGAATTGACGAATGACGCTAGCAAATTAACGCAGGAACTTCCGCAGATTGAAGCGTACGGCGGCACGGCGATGATTGAAGCTTTACACGCGGCAGAAAAAGTTGTGGAAAATTCTACGCGCCAAAAAATTGCACTTATCGTTACTGACGGCTACCCAGATAGGCGACAACAAACTTTAGGCTGTGCGCGTAAAGTTCGTGATAACGGCTTGAAAATAATTGCTATTGGCGTTGGCGTTGACTTCGATAAAAATTATTTGGACGAAATGGTTGGCGAGAAAAACGCTTTCACTATAAAAAATATGTCGGAGCTTACGAAAACTTTTGAATACGTCATTAACGCCTTGACGCGCGGCGACCTGTGAGAATTAAGAATTAAGAATTCAGAATGTAGAATGAAGAATTGTTTCCTACACCCTACCAACTACTCCACTACTGCCTAACAAGGAGCAACTATTATGAATGAAAAAAGCTTTAAAGATAATCTCAAAACTGATAACGTTATCGAAGACAAGCTGAATGTTTTTCCAAATATCGGCGCGAATAAACAGCGGCTTGAAGTTGAGAAAATCGACAAAATTATTGCTGACGTGACGGACGGAAATTTTGAAAAGTTTGAATTTGATGAAGACGTTTATAACGCCCTGCAAAGTACTACTGCGCAAGATATTCGGCTAATCTTAAAAGCCTGCGCGAATACGTTGGGAATTGATTGTGCCGTTGAACCTCTTCAAAAGTTGAACAAGCCACGAATGGTAGCGCTTTTCTTTGAATCTTTCGGCGTCTACCCAGAAAAAAATCCGATAATTGACGGCGGACCAGTTGAAGATGATAACGACGATGATTCTATTGATGAAGAAGATTTTCAAGCTATCTTCCCAAATTTTACAGGCGCGGTCGAATTAGATTTTGCGAAAGTTGCTAACTTTTTGCCGCCACAATTCCGCGCAGTTCAATCTGTCGACGAATTGAAAAAATCTTTTACTCAAAAAAATTCGCCAGAAGGTCAAGACGTTAGAATTTTTGTTGAAGGCGCGATTAAAGCCGCTGGCATTAACTGCAACTTTACTGAACTTAACGCTATGCGACGTGAAGAATATTTGCCGCTTTTCTTTCACGCTATCAACTTCACCTTCACAAAAAAAATTGATAAGCCTACGCCGCCACCTACTGAAAAAAAAGTTGTGACGGCTGACATAATAAATTTGCGTTTTGCACACTTCGACGCCATTTTCAACGCCGCTGAAAAAATTTCCGCCTTCGACTTAGACTTTGACATTGCTGGCGAGTTGAAAATTTTTGAAGACAATCCTGTCACAGTGAAGGACGGCTTTTATTTCAACATTCCCGACGGCTATGAAATTCTGCGCGGACTGGTAGGTATTGCGACGCTTGACGGTAAAATTGCGGCGATTGGTCACATTGAAGACGGCATTGTCAGCGGCAGAATTTTACCTCACGCCGTTTTCGATTGGAATAAAATTCACGCTGAAGAATTTGCCAACCGTAAACGTTTCCTTGCCGTACTTATTCCGAAAGACGCTGAAAATTTCTTCGCGCAACCTATGTCACAAAGTTTAGCTGAAAGTTACGCTGGAAAAATTTTGACGCTGGAATTTACTTTGAACTACAAGGCGCTTGCAGTTACGGACAGACCACTTTGTATTGACTTTGGCACGAGCAACACGACTTGCGGCACTTATGATTTTGAAAAAGGCGGCACGCCAGAACTTGTAACTTTCCGCGACGTGACAAGCGATGAAATTGTTGACCGTGAAATTTTGCCGACGATTGTTTACGTTGAAAGTTGCCGTGACGGCATTGTCAATTACAAATTCGGTTACGAAGCTAAAAAAGAAATTATGAACGCTGGCTACGATACAAAGGCATCTGTTTTCTATGAAATTAAACGCTGGCTAAATTCCCTTGACGTTGTGGAGGAAGTCACCGATAAAAATGGCAACTACGCGACGGTTAAACGCGGCGAAATTCTGCGCGAATATCTTTTACACGTCATAAAAGCGGCTGAACAGCAATATCAAGTTAAGTTCAACACTTTGCATATGACAGCGCCAGTTAAACTGCGTAACAAATTTATTCGCGAAATGAAAAAAATTTTGCCACAATACAAGATTGACGAAAAAGGCTTAGACGAAGGCGTTGCCATTGTCTACCATTACATTGCAGAAAAAATTAAAACGATTGGCGACGCGGCAGGCAAGATTTTAATTTTGGACTGCGGCGGCGGTACGACTGACCTTGCTAGCTGTAATTTTTCCATTGACAAGAGCGGCGATTGGGCGGTACTCAACATTGAAACAGATTTTGAAAACGGCGATTCAAACTTCGGCGGCAATAATATCACGTACAGAATTTTGCAGATGTTGAAGATGAAAATTGCGGCGAACATTCAGCGCAGTGAAAATTTAACAATGCAAGAACTTATCCCAGATGACGACGATAATATTTTAAGCCAGATTGATTTTAATTATGAAAATAAAAATGAAATCTACAAAAAGTTTGAAGATGAATATAGCCGCGTCGAAGAATTGATACCGACGAAGTTTGCGGAATGTTCCTTTGCAAATGAAAGCAGGAAGATTAAGCGCAATTTCTATTACCTTTGGCAAATTGCAGAGGCGATTAAAATTGAGTTTTTTAAATCCAACTTAGTCAACGTCGACTTTGAGGAAGATAAAAAAATTTACGTGAAAAATCCTGCTGAATATTATTTGAGCATTCGGCAAGGCGGCAAGTTGCAGAAATTTGATAATCCAATGGACGGCGTAGAAATTACGATTCGCGAAATTGTCCGAATCATTCTGCCTGACTTGTACGCGCTACTTACAACTTTACTTCGTCACTACGGCGATAATGAATTGACAACGTACAAATTCCGCCTTAGCGGTCAATCCTGCAAAATTCATAAATTCCGCGACTTGTTCAAAGAATTTGTGCCAGGAAAACTTTTGCGTATGGCGACGGAGCGCGGCAAAATAAATTCCTTGAAAAGTGCCGATAGCGTGGCGCTGAAAAAATATTGTATCTTCGGTAGCATTGAATATGTTCGTGACGCTCAGGCACGCGGAGAACATAAACCGATTATTCGCTACAAGCCTAACCGCCGAATTTATGAAATTAATATTGTTGTCGGCGGCGACGAAAAAAATTTAATGGGTCGTACTGGCGAATTGCAGATTAAAAAATTTCCTGGCAGTACAAAAGTGGTGGAATTTTGGATACGCGGCGTGAACAATCACATTGAGCGGAAAATTCATCATCACCTTGATAAAAGCGACAACG
>JAFSUE010000116.1 GCA_017445435.1 Selenomonadaceae bacterium
CAAAACTACAAGAAACTTTTGACGGGATTGTACCTTTAGCTAAACGTCTAGCCGCATTTTTGGAGGTAACAACGGACGAACTTAAAAAGAAAAATTCTGCCTTGAAAGATGCTGTTGTTGAGGCTAAGGCGGCAAATAAATCTAAGTCACAATTCCTTTCCAATATGAGCCATGAAATTCGCACGCCGATTAACGCTATTTTGGGTATGAACGAAATGATTTTGCGCGAATCTGAAAACGAAACAATTTTAGAGTACGCGGAAAATATTCGTAGCGCTGGAAATTCACTGCTCGGCATTGTCAACGATATTTTGGACTTCAGCAAAATTGAGGCGGGCAAAATGGAAATTATCCCCGTCGAATACGCGCTTAGTTCCCTGCTGAATGATTTAGTTAATATGGTACAGAAACGCGCAGAAGCTAAAGATTTATCCTTCCACATTGAAGCTGATGAAAATTTACCAAGTGACCTTTTCGGCGACGAAATTAGAATCAAGCAAGTTATCACGAACATTTTAACTAACGCCGTTAAGTACACGGAAAAAGGCGGCGTCACTCTTACCGTAAAATTCAAAAATATTTCTGAAGATGAAATTTTACTTTGCGTAGCCGTTAAAGATACTGGCATCGGCATTAAGGAAGAAGATTTGAAAAAACTTTTCAGTGCCTTTGAACGCATTGAGGAGAAACGCAACCGCACCATTGAAGGCACGGGCTTAGGTATGAACATTACGCAACGTTTGCTTGAAATGATGGGGACTTCCTTGCAAGTTGCCAGCGTTTACGGTGAAGGCTCGGAATTTTCTTTTGAACTTAAGCAGAAAGTTGTTAATCGTCACCCAATCGGCAATTTTGCTGAAACTTACCGTCATTCATTGGCTCAACATAAAAAGTACAAGGAAAAATTTACCGCGCCTGACGCTAGAATTTTAGTCGTTGACGATACGGTTATGAATTTAACCGTTGTCAAAGGTTTGCTTAAGCAGACGAAAATTAAAATTGATACGGCGGAGAGCGGCTATGAATGCTTAAAGCGCGTCGTGGAGAAAAAGTACGATATAATTTTCCTTGATCACCGTATGCCAGGCATTGACGGCATTGAAACGCTGAATCAGATGAAAACGCTTGAAGGCAACTTGAACTTTGAAACGCCCGTCATTTCGCTGACGGCAAACGCGATTAGCGGCGCTCGGCAAACTTACCTTGACGCAGGTTTTCAAGATTATTTAACAAAGCCGATTGATAGTTCCAAGCTTGAAGATATGCTGATAAATTATTTGCCTGATGATAAAATTAATCACAAGGAAGATAACGTTGCTGACGACGATAGCGAAGAAGAAAAAATTCCCGCGTGGCTAAATGACGTTGCGGGATTGAATATTGCAGAAGGTATGGAACATTGCGGCGGCTGTGCAGCGTACCTTGACGCGCTGACGGTCTTTGCAAATTCTGTTACAGCTGGTGCGAAAGAAATTGCAGAATTTTATCGGCAAGGTGACATAAAAAATTACACCGTCAAAGTTCACGCCTTGAAAAGTTCTGCGCGGGTTATCGGTGCAAA
>JAFSUE010000117.1 GCA_017445435.1 Selenomonadaceae bacterium
ACAAGTGGTCTTCGGTTAGGAAGTCCCGCGCTTACGTCACGTGGATTTAAGGAAGACGATATGGCGGAAGTTGCTGACATTATCGCGTTAGTTTTGGACAATCCAACTGACGAAGATAAAAAAGTTCAAGCGCGTGAACGTGTCGCCGTACTTTGTAAAAAATATCCGATTTACTAAGAAAAAATTTTTTTAGGGAAGACGGAATTTATTTTCTATCTTCCCTATTTTTTAATTACGACGGAGGAAAAAATTTTTGTGAATGACGTTGTTATTAAGGCGGAACATCTTTCAAAAATTTATAAGATTTACGAAAACAACATTGACCGCTTGAAGGAAGCGTTTCACCCCTTCCATAAGCGATACAGTAAAGATTTTTTTGCATTGCAGGACGTTTCCTTTGAGATTAGGCGCGGCGAAAATGTTGGACTTATCGGCAAAAATGGCGCTGGTAAGTCGACGCTACTAAAAATGATAACTGGCGTTTTGACTCCTTCAGGCGGAATTTTGGAAGTTAATGGTAAAATTGCGTCACTTTTGGAACTTGGCGCTGGTTTCAATCCAGATATGACGGGCATTGAAAATATTTATATGAATGGGCTTTTAATGGGTCAGTCCCGCGCAGAAATGGACAACAAACTTGATGATATAGTTGCCTTCGCTGATATTGGCGATTTTGTCAAGCAACCAGTAAAAACTTATTCGTCAGGAATGTTTGCGCGGCTAGCCTTCGCAGTCAACGCATTTTTGGAGCCAGATATTTTAATTATTGACGAAGCTTTAAGCGTTGGCGACGCATTTTTTCAAAGTAAGTGTATGGATAAAATGCGGTCGATGATTGACAGCGGCGTCACAGTTTTATTTGTCAGCCATGATACTTTTGCGGTGAAAAATTTATGTGAACGCGCTTTTTACCTTCAAGCTGGAAAAATGATTATGGACGCGCCAGCTAAAGATGTAGTCGAAGTTTATCGAAATGAATTAATTCGTATGCGTCGTGAAGTTATCGGCGAAAAGGCGGAGCAGGTAGCGTCACTTATCGAAGAGGCTAAACTTTCCCAACTTGATGACAATACGAAAGATTTTAACATACCGATTGACGCTGAAAGTTTGTCACGTGGCAAAGAAAATTTTTTGAAGAATGCCGCTTATAATCGTTCGCAGGACGGACGCGCAGAATTGATTAATGTTCAGCTTATGGATTTGGACGGCAAACTTGTCGACGAAGTTATTTTTGGGCAGGAAGTTATTTTGCGAATGGTCGTACAGTTCAACCAAAATATTGAGTGCTTGGGAATGGCGTATCACATTAGAAACGCGACGGGCATTGATTTAATTTACACTGATTCGCGATTCAATAAAACGAAGGCAATTTTTGACGCCAAACGCGGCGAAGTTTACACAATCGATTGGAAATTCAAAGTTGAACTACGGCAGGAACTATATGATATTGCCTGCGTTGTATCAACGCCGATTGACGATAAACTTATGGAGGCGCATATTTGCGATAACGTACCTTGCGCGGTGCAATTTCAAGTTGTAAGCCCCGACGTTTACACTACAATGGTTGGCGGCTATGTTCACTGGCACAATGATTTAAAAATTAATCGCGTGAAACTTTAATTTTAATGCGTAATTCGTAATTAGGAATGCGTAATGAAAATTTTTTGCGCCAAAAGAAAAAAAGTTTATAAAAAAAATAAATATTCAACACGCCTTACTTACTACTCACTAAAATGGAATAAGATTCTGTTACTTTCGCAGGTCTGCCGTAACGCCAAAATATGGGAGCAAAGATTTACAGTAATAGCGGCACTCTAGCGTAACAGACTAAATTTTCAAATTTCGTATGAACATAGGGCGGGATATCGACCCTTGCAGGATACCTTATTAGCCTTCATTTTTTTAGCAGTGATTTATGATAACGGAATCCCTCTAAATTTTGTTGGAAAATTTTAATCGAAATTTTAATTTATAGGTCTTGACTACCCCCCCTTGCGCTAGAATCAGCAAGAATTTTTAAGTGTTGGTTTATATTTCAAGGAGGAATTTTTCATGGCTACTTATAATTTAATAAAATCTACCGTGCCGAGTGACTTAGTCGAAGGTACGTCTGGCAACGATAGCATTGGCGTTTACGGCAATCACTCAACAGTAAATGCGCTTGGCGGCGACGATATTATTTCAGTCAACGGCGGGCGTCACGACAGCGGCATTTGGGTTGAAGGCGACGAAACAAATTTAATTAACGCGGGCAATGGTAATGATTCAATCTACGTTGTTTCACGCGGCGCAAGTATTTATGGCGGCAACGGTAATGATACAATTAAATTTGCAAACAAACGTAATGGAGGTTACATTTATGCAGACGGCGGCTCGGGCGACGATGTATTTTACCGCTCCAGTTACAATCCAATTTCTGAAAATGTCACGATGACCACAGGCGTGGGTGCGGATACTTTATATTTTGATAATGGTGGCTATACAGGACAATTTAAAGCTGTTGTCACTGATTTTTCCAATGACGACGCAATTTATTTAGATCAAAACTATTATAGGTCTTGGCAATACGGTCATGTAGACTGTGGCGCGTTCAGCTACACGATTGAAAACGGAAATGTTATAATCAGCGACAATGCGTCATTAAGTGGTGACGACGTTATAGCCAATGCAATTACTCCTAAATTTACCGTAACTTTACAAGGCGTTGGAAGTATCAGCGAAGTTGCCGACGCGAAATTTTATCGCTACTGTGGAACTACGCCGTTAGAAATTACGACGTTGGGCGAACTTTTCGGCGTCGAATCAAGCAGCGGTAAAACTTCGACAGATATTGATGATGATACGGAAGATGACGTTTCAACTGAAACTACTACCACTTCTACGACGACTGAAACTACTACAAAGAAAACTACTACCACTACCGAAATTGAAACTACTACAAATAAAACTACTCCCACTACTTCAACAAGTACGTCGACAGTTGCAAGCGGAAGTGGTAGCAGAGATACCATTATCAACAACAATTACTACGGCGATTATTACGATATGTCGAAAAATAACGGCACGATTGTCAATCAAAGCAGTGTAGAAGGCGGTGTCACGAATAACACCAGCGTTGATAACTCCACGACGATTATTAGATACGGCAACATTTACACATATAACGGCGGAAATAAAACTATTAACGATTATGTTGAAGGGCAAGTCGTCGAACTTAAAAGCGATTATCAAGGAATTGACGTAAACGGCAACAATTTCTTGGTAAAATCCAGTAGCGGCGCGGTAAAAATTCAAAATTCGCGTGATAAATTCATCGGCTACAGCGCAAATAATAATAATGTTGTGGCGTATTCGTACTTGGCAAGCGGTGGCGGACAAATTGACGGACGCGGCAAGAATCAAGCAGAAATTATGATAGGTGGCGACAATGCTAACAATCAAATTTTCGCAGGAAGTGGCGGCAGTAGTTTATGGGGCGGCAATGGCGGCACTGATACAATGACTGGCGGCGACGGCTACGACGAATTTTTCTTTGCAATGGGTAGCGGCAATGACCTTGTGAAAAACGCTGGCGATAATGACGTTATAAATTTGCTCGGCGTGTCACTTAGTCAAATTTCAAGTTTCAGCTATGATAGTTCGTCCGTCGACTTGAATTTTAATAACGGTGAACATTTGAAAGTTGAAAGTACGTCAAGCGTTGGTTATCGCGTGGAGAATCAAACTTTCTATTTCAATCGCTCTACAAATCAATGGGCGAATAAATAATTAGGAATGCGTAATGCGTAATTCGTAATGAAAAGTTGATAGAATAAATTTAACTTCACGGAAAAATTTTCGTGGAGTTTTTTTTCTGCAAAAATTTTTTTGTAAAGTCCGCGCAGTTATGCTATCATTCAGCGCAGATTTTTTTGAGGAGTGATACTTTGAAAGCTTTATGTATAATTCCTGCGCGGTATGCGTCAACTCGTCTTCCTGGTAAGCCTTTAAAAGATATTTGCGGTAAGCCGATGATTTGTCGCGTTTATGAACGTGCAAGCTTGGCAAAATCTGTTGACAAAGTGATTGTGGCTACTGACGACGAAAGGATTTTGCAGGCGGTTGAAAAAAATTCTGGACGCGCTATGATGACCCGCGCAGATCACAAAAACGGTACAGATAGACTTGCTGAAGTGGCTGAAAAATTTTCTGACGTTGAAGTTATCGTGAACGTGCAGGGCGATGAACCGCTGATTGAGGCAGATTTAATTGATGAACTTGTCGCGCAGTTTGAACTTGACGCGGATTTACAAATGGCAACCGTCGCCGTCGAACTTCATGACGAAGATGAAATGAAAAATCCCAACAATGTCAAGGTAGTTTTGGACAAAAAAAATAATGCGCTGTACTTTTCGCGGTCGCTAATTCCGTACCCAAGAAATTTTGGAAAGGCGAAAGTTTACAAGCACATCGGCATTTATGCGTACAGGAGAAAATTTTTGTTGAAATATTCTAAAATGGATTCGACGCCGCTTGAAGAAAGCGAATCATTGGAGCAACTGCGCGTATTGGAAAATGGCTATAAAATTCGCGTGATAATAAGCGATTGTAAATTTATTGGCGTCGACACAGAGGAAGATTTAAAGTTAGTCAATGAAATTTGGCAGAAACTTTAAATAAATTTTGAATTTACCATAAATATAAAGGCGCCCAAGTATGAACCCCGTCTGCGCAAATCGCGTGATGCAATTTCAGCGGGCATGTTTCTTTTTGCTACTTTTTCTTTTAAAAAAGAAAAAGTAGTTTAACCTATTGTGAGGGTATAAATAATATGAAAATTTACCAAAAAATGGTATCCTGTGTGTAAGCAGGATGAACAAAAAATGTTAAAGTTTCAAGAAAATTATATCACAGACCATATCTACTTTGAAGATTTTATTTTAATTTTTGTTTTTGTTGATGATTTAAGCTACTGTTCCTGATTGTGTCAAATTCAGAGTAAATGTCGATAATATTCGTTCGTTAAGATAACCGTACCCGCAGAAATTTATGAACTTGATTTTTTCAAAACTTGCCACATTTTTGCAAGGCTTTTTGTACCATAGCTGATAAAGGTTATGTTTCGGAAAAACTAATTCAAAGTAGAGCGGGTGTTGGCTAATTCATTGCTTTATGCTTATTTATTGCTCAGTCTAACTGCATTAAGTCTTTAATTTTTTAGTATTACTCTCACAACGGGTTAGTTTAATAAAAAAATTCCTATAGCCTAAAAGATACCACCTAAATTGCCTCGTTGGACTTTTTCTGAAAGCGTGATATAATTTAGCGTCAAAAGAAAATGAGGTGTAAATATTGGAAGGACTTTTTAAAGAAAAAATTTTTAACGTCAATCTTGAACACGAGATGAAATTTTCCTACATAGATTACGCCATGTCCGTCATAGTGGCGCGAGCGTTGCCAGATGTACGCGACGGCTTAAAGCCAGTACACCGCAGAATTTTATACGCGATGCAGGAAGCTGGTATGACTAGCGGCAAGCCTTACAAAAAATCTGCGCGTATTGTCGGTGAAGTTTTAGGTAAATATCACCCGCACGGCGACACTTCGGTTTACGACGCTATAGTAAGAATGGCGCAAGATTTTTCAATGCGCTACACGTTAGCAGACGGTCACGGCAACTTCGGTTCAGTCGACGGCGACCCTGCGGCTGCAATGCGTTATACGGAAGTTCGTATGTCGAAAATTTCCGAATTGATGTTGCAGGACATTGAAAAGGAAACTGTTGACTTTGTCCCCAACTACGACGAATCATTAAAAGAGCCGTCCGTACTTCCTGCGAAATTTCCACAGCTTTTAGTAAACGGTACGTCAGGAATTGCAGTTGGTATGGCGACTAACATTCCGCCGCATAATATGGGCGAAGTTATCGACGCGACTTTACTTTTAATTGACAATCCCGACGCTGAACTTGGCGACCTTATGGAAAAAATTCAAGGTCCAGACTTCCCGACTGCCGCGCAGATTTTAGGTACGGACGGAATTATTGACGCTTATAAAACTGGACGCGGTTTAATTAA
>JAFSUE010000009.1 GCA_017445435.1 Selenomonadaceae bacterium
TTATCGTTGCGGACGTTGCGGAAATAATTGCTTAATCACAATGCAAAAATTTCCTGACGGCGGAAAATTTTTTACGGGCAATCGTTGTGAACGCGGCGTCGGCGGAAAAATTTCTGCGGAAAGTGAAGATGTTCCGAATTGTTACGCTTACAAGTACAAGCGCGTTTTCGATTATAAATCTTTGGACGAAAAATCTGCGCGGCGCGGAGTTATCGGCATTCCCCGCGTGCTGAATATGTATGAAGATTATCCGTTTTGGCATACGTTTTTTACGAAACTTGGTTATCGCGTCGAACTTTCGGACAAGTCGAGCGCGGAAATTTTTACAAAAGGTATGTCGACAATTCCAAGCGATTCTTTATGTTATCCCGCGAAATTGGCGCACGGGCATATTATGAATTTGATTGAACGCGGCATTGATAAAATTTTTTATCCCTGCGAACCGTACAACTTCGACACGCGGTCTGATAATTTTTACAACTGCCCAATCGTTGCAAGTTACCCTGAAAATATTCGCGGCAATATGGATATTCTGCGCGAAAAAAATATAAAGTTCCTTCAACCGTTCCTGCCAGTTCACGATATGAAAAAGTTGAAGAAACGTTTGGCGGAAGAGTTCAAGGCTGAAAATATTTCTGCGCGGGAAATTTCAGCGGCAGTCGACGCGGCGGAAATTGAACTTAACCATTACCGTCAAGATGTACGCGAATTTGGCGAGGCAGTTTTAGCGCGAATCAAGCAGACGGGCGAACAGGCAATTTTACTTGTTGGCAGACCGTACCACGTCGACCCAGAAATAAATCATGGCATTTCCGAAATGATTCAGTCGTACAATTTGCCGATAATTTCCGAAGATTCGATTGACCACTTGCCGACGAAGGCTAAAAATATTTCCGTTGTCAATCAATGGAGTTATCACGCTAGACTTTATCACGCGGCACATTTCGCGGCAGAAAATTCTAACTTGACGCTTATTCAGCTAAGTTCATTTGGCTGTGGACTTGACGCGCTGACTACTGACCAAGTAAAGGAAATTTTAGAAAGTCACGGCAAAATTTACACGATGATTAAGCTTGACGAAGTATCGAACTTAGGCGCGGCGCGTATTCGTCTACGTTCACTTTTGGCGGCGCTTAAGAAAAAAATTCCTGTACCGTACAGCCCAGTTGAAGTTAAACCGCGTCCACGCTTTACCGCCGATTGTAAGCAGACGCATACAATTTTAGCTCCGCAAATGGCGCCGATACATTTTGAACTGATTCAAGCCGTGCTAAAAAAATATGGATACAGAATTGAAATTCCCGCGCTGCCAGATAAAGCGGCGATTGATTTGGGTTTACGCTACGTCAATAACGATATGTGCTACCCTGCAATCGTCGTGATTGGACAACTGATTAGCGCGTTGAAAAGTGGCGATTGTGACCCCGACAATACGTCGATAATTTTATTTCAAACTTGCGGCGCTTGTCGTGCTACGAATTACATTTCAGTTTTACGGCGAGCGTTGAAGTTTGCGGGCTTTCCACAAGTTCCAGTTTTCGCCTGTTACGGCTTGCCAGATGAAACAGATGACTTTGAATTAAGCCGAGATTGTCTAATGGACGCGATTAAAGCCAGCGTTTACGGCGATTTGCTGATGAATGTTTCTAACAGAATGCGTCCATACGAAATTCATCACGGCGCAACGGATAAACTTTTTGCGGAATGTATGACGCTTGCCAAGTCCGATTTAGTCACGGGAAATTATTTGACGTTCCGCCGCAACGTTAGAAATATCGTTGAACAGTTTGACGCGATTGAAATTGATGAACATTTAGAGTTGCCGAAAGTTGGCATTGTCGGCGAAATTTTGGTAAAATATCATCCTGTTGCAAATAATCAGCTGGAAAAAATTTTAGCGGCAGAAGGCGCAGAAGTTGTAATGCCTGACTTTGTAGATTTTTTCTTGTACACGGCACACGACGCGATTGTACAGCAAAAACTTTTAGGCGGCAGTCACAAAGATAAACTTTTTGCAGAAATTTTCATACAGCTGATAGAATTTTTCCGCCGTCCAATGAAAAATGCGCTTAAAGATTCGGTACATTTTCGCGCTCCGTATTCTATAAAAGAAATTGCGAAGTTTGCAAGCCGTCACGTAAGCGTTGGTAATATGGCTGGCGAAGGCTGGTTTTTAACTGGCGAAATGGTCAAGCTGATTGAAGAAGGCGTAGAAAATATTGTTTGTCTTCAACCGTTTGGGTGTCTGCCGAATCATATCACGGGAAAAGGCGTAATGCACAATCTGCGTGAAAGTTATGAACGCGCTAACATTGTGGCTATTGACTGTGACGCAGGGTCGTCTGAAGTCAATCAGCTGAATAGAATTAAATTAATGCTTGCCGTTGCAAAAAAATATTTAGCTTGAGTTAGTAAGTAGTGAGTAGTAAGTAGTAAGTAGTATTTTTCCACTACTAACTACTGACTACTCACTACTAACTAGAGTGTGTTCACACTATTGCAATAAACATAATTAACCATTAAAATAAAATTATGAAACTTACACAGGAACATTACGAAAAAATTGCAAAGCATCTGCCGAAACAACGCGGCAA
>JAFSUE010000118.1 GCA_017445435.1 Selenomonadaceae bacterium
ATCTACTTTGCCAGATTTAATCAAGTCAACTGCTTCAATTAAGGCGCTGTCGGCGATATTTTGAAGTTCGGCGGCTTGAACAAAATCATCTGTGACGGAATAATAATTGCCTTCCGATTCCTGCACGCCCCTAGCCATAACCGCAACGACAATCAGAAAACATAATCCTATCAGCGTAAAAAAACCGCGCTCATTCATTTAAAAGCCCTTCATCTCTTCGCAAGCAGGCATATAAACCGCCGTCGAAAGATTAATGCGTTGATTCGTCCTCAAACTCTCCATTTCAAGCGTAATGTACAAAACTTTATCGGTCGGCTTGGAATATTTCAGTTTTCTTATAACCGTATCGCCGAAAGTATTTCCACCGGTGATTGGATTTAAATAATTGCCGTCATTTTGCCGCTTGGCGTTCAGTTTGAAAGAATCACTCACAACGTAAACCCGCGTATCGATAACGTCAATAATTTTGCCCGCGTCATATTTAATCGCGTGATATTTAATTATCAAAGTGTCATTTTGACTGTAAATGGTATTGGAATGAGCAAATTTTGTAACCGAAGAGGCGGTGCGGGCGTCTTGAACAATTTGCGTTAAAACTTCCTGCGCCTCGACTTCCAATTCATAATCTGCCGCGTGATTGTTCGACGTTTCAAAAGTTTTCATCGTAGTTTGTCCGAAACCGTACAAAAGCAAAATTATCAGCGGCAAGGCGATAATAAATTCAATCAGCGCAAAACCTTTTTCATTCTTCTTTAGCTCGAACAATTTTTTCCAGTTCCAAAGTATTATTCTTCCACGTGACGGTAATTTTAACTTTCCGCAAATTTCCTTCGCCGCTGATATTCGTAGTGACTTTAAATTCAGTCGGCGGTTTATTTTCGTCGGGGCGATAAAGTCCTAAACTTTTCAAATCGTCTTCGTTGCCGTTAAAATTGCTGACTGACTCACCCTGCGCAACAAGACTTTCAACCATAGCAAATTGTTGGTCGGCTAAGTTCAGCGCGTGCAACTTTAAAAGCGCGTCTTCATTATTTATTTGCGTCGTTGCCGAAAGCGCAATCATCGCCGTGTAAGACAAAATCAACGTCAAAAATACCGCGCTCAACAACATAAAACCTTTTTCATTCATTTCATTTTTAAGGCGGTGTTATGTCGCCGCGCCAACGTCCAACGCTGTCACAAATTAAATATCGCTTGACGTTGTGCCGCGAATTAATTTTGATGTGTCCAGAATAAGTTTCGCCGGGTATAATTTCATTCGATAAACCTTTTTCACAAGTTATTGAAAAACCTTGCGGCAGTTCGTGCGGCTCGTCAAAATTTTCTCCGTTGCGCGTGATTATGTAGCGGTTTAAATTTTCGTCAATGTTAATCTGCAGTTTATGCCCCGCGTTGCCTGAAATTTTATCCTTAAAAATACTCGGGTTGTAATGAACATTGCGATTAAGTGACTGCAAAGAATTTATTTCGCTTAACAAAGTTTTCATCTCGTAATCAACTTCCGCAGTGTCAAGAATTCGCGTCATACTCGGCACGGCAAGCGTCGCCAAAACAGAAATTATTATCACGATAAAAATTAATTCAATCGTCACGAAACCGCATTGATTTTTCATAACGTCACCAATTTTTGAAGTCTAGCACAAGTCAATTAAGTTTGCAAGTTTTTAGCTTGTAGGTTGTAGTTTGTAGCTTGTAGGAATTTCTAGGGCGTGTTGAATAACTTTTGATAAAAGCCAAAAATAGAGTAAAATAGCGTTGAGGTGGTATTTTATGAGACGCTATGAATTAACTGATGAACAC
>JAFSUE010000119.1 GCA_017445435.1 Selenomonadaceae bacterium
GCAAGTTACAGACTGGCAGGACTCATCAAATTCGCGTACATATGGCGGGAATTGGTCATCCGCTTGTTGGCGATGAAAAGTACACTGCGCGGAAAAATCCTTTCGACATACAAGGGCAAGCGCTACATTCACACACATTAAATTTAACCCACCCAACTACTGGCGAACGTATGAACTTTACCGCGCCGCTTCCTGACGATATGGGAAAAATTTTACAGTATCTGCGCGAAAATAAAAGGCATTAATTACGGAAAAACGGCAAATAGCCCACTGACATTAATAAATGGAACGAAATTTTATCTCCATTAGGCGTAATGCCTGAGTCTTTAAAACGGATTTAATCAAAAAATTTTTTGTGTAGTCTATAAACTTTCATTAAATAAATTGAAAAATTTATGAAAAATTTATGAAACGAATATGAATTTTTGCAGGAAATATTTTCAATCTGCCGAATAAATTCAAAAATAAATTTGGATTTAAAATTTTTTTTGGAGATTAAAATATTACTGCGGAGGCGTTATAGATGAAACGAATTTTTTTAGAAGATGCCATAGCGGAAAATGTGACGATAACGGGTAAAGATGCTCATCACCTTGCCTATTCGTTGCGGGCGAAAAAAGGCGACCAAATTATTGCTGTCGACACGTTGGGAAGTACCGCCGTTATTGAACTCGTCGACTTCGACAAGGAAACTGTCCGCGCTAAGTGCGTCAGCGAAATTGCAAAAGTTAATCCCGTCGAAACGGTGAAAATTATTCGTACAATCGGCAAGAAAGGCGACGTTGAAATGCACCAAACCCAGACTGTTCACGAACAAATTTTCAAAAAGCATATCACGTTAGCGGAATGCTTGCCGAAACAAAATAAATTTGACGTGGTGGTTGAAAAGGCTACTGAATTGGGCGTTGATAAGATTGAGCCGCTTATTTCAGACAGAACGATTGCGCGTCCTGGCAATTTCCGTGCTAAAAGTAAATTGGATCGTTGGGCGCGTGTTGCTAAGGAAGCGGCTGAACAAAGCGCACGTGATACCTTGCCTGAATTTGGAATGATTCGCGAAATGTCAGACTGGTTGAAGGAAATTTCCAATTCATTGGGGCGGTTCCGCAACATTGGCAAGACTTCCGAAAAAATTTTTGACGGCAAAGGCGCGTTGCTGATTTTCTGCTACGAAAAGGAACAGGAAACGTCACTTCAAAAAGTTCTGCACGATTATAAAATGTGTGACTGCGATAAAAATATTATTTTGCTTATCGGTCCAGAAGGCGGCTTTACCGACCGTGAGGCGCGGGAAATAAAATCTTATGGCGGAGTCAGCGTCAGTCTTGGCAAGCGCATTTTGAAGACAGACACTGCGGCAATTTCAGCACTTGCGGCTGTCCAATACGAATTTAATTAAACTTGAATAAAAATCTGCGCGGAGCAGAAATTAAAATTTGATTAAGCGGCAGGCTTTAACGGTATAGTTATTGCTTGTCGCCTAAATTTTTTGTACACTATTTAGGGATTATCTTTTAGGCGGTGAACGTATGGAAGAAATTTTAATGGCGCTGATTAAAGATGACAAAAATATTTTACTACGGCGCGATGAATTGATTGGCAAGCTTGATGAAAAAGTTCCCGCGAATTTGCGGCGTGACTATTCGGCGATACGTAAAGCACTTGAATTAAACGTCGGCGAAATTTTCGCGGTAGGAAATTCTGACCGTGATTCTGCGCGGTACAAGGCATTGAAAGTTTTGGCGTCGTCGGGCTTGAATGAACAGCGAATTGATTTTGTCATAAAAACTTTTTCGCGCGTACTTGGCTGGAATGAAAATTCAACCGCGCAAACTAATTCGCTAATTGAACGTGTAGAAAATTTGGAAAGCACCCTTGCTAATGTTCGCGCTGAAAATGCAAATTTAAAATCTCAAATGCTAATTGAGCGTGTAGAAAATTTGGAACGCACCCTTGCGAATGTTCACGCTGAAAATGCAAATTTAAAATCTCAAATTGACGCGCTGAACAAACGTCTACAAGCTCTTGAAAATCGACTACATAGTTGTGAACAATTTCTAACTACAAATCCTGCGTCAACGTCGACCACTACTTCAGCGCCGCCAGTTCAAACTACGACGACTTCAACTTCAAATGGCCCTTCTTGGATGTCAAATGACGTACAAAACAATTCAACTTCAAGTGGTCCGTCTTGGATGTCAAATGACGTACAAGAAAATTCAACTTCAAGTGGTCCGTCTTGGATGTCAAATGACGTACAAGAAAATTCAACTTCAAGTGGTCCGTCTTGGATGTCAAATGACGTACAAAACAATTCAACTTCAAATGGTCCGTCTTGGATGAAGGATGACGCCAATAAAAATTTTGAGTTTTTAGACGAGTACAACGCACTTTTAAAAATCGCTGGGGTTCTTCATCGAATAAAAAAACTAGATGAGTTCATTAAAAAATTCTCTGTTAAATTTATCAGCTGTGAAGATGTTGCAGAGCGAATGACTGAACCTACTACGCCGCCGATTTTTAAGTATACCTATTATATGTCAGAGTATTTTGCAATTCCAATATCAGGCAATCAGTACGCTATTTTGCCTAACGTTTATGTATATAATGATAATTTACATAATGAAAGAGCAATGGGTGAAGTTTTTTATTCAAATTTTGTAAGTGGTTATTCCTATGAAAATATTTCAGTCAAGCGTCCTGCAATTTTTGAATGTAAAGGCGACGCGTGGACGTTGAAGGCAAAAGGTGAATTAAATTTAAGTTGATAAGGTGAGGTTATGGACGAAATTTTAATGGCGCTGATTAAAGATGACAAAAATATTTTACTACGGCGCGACGAATTGATTGGCAAGCTTGATGAAAAAGTTCCAGCGAATTTGCGGCGTGATTACGCGGCAATACGTAAAGCGCTTAAATTAAACGTTGGCGAAATTTTTATGTCTGGAAGTTCTGATAAAAAATCTGCGCGGTACAAAGCAATGAAAGTTTTATCGTCGTCGGGCTTTAATGAACAGCAAATAAATTTCGTCATAAAAACTTTTTCGCGTGTACTTGGCTGGAATGAAAATTCAGACGCGCCAACTGATTCGCTAATTGAACGTGTCGAGAATTTGGAAAGTACCGTTGCTAATATTCGCGCTGACAATGAAAAATTAAAAGCGCAAATGGCTACGCTGAAATTTCGCTCCATAAAGCGCATTGAAAAATTAGAATCTGAAGTTGCCGCGCTGAATAAAAATTTAAAAGTCTTGACAAACTTAGTGCGAAGACTTGACGAAAAATTTTCTACAGCTAAAGATTTAAATTTGAATGCGCCAACACAAACTGCCATTTCCACGAAAAATTTTAAACCCTTTCAATATGCGCCGCTAGAAAATTCAACGGCTAAAACTTCTGCGCAAACTTCAAAGGCTGATGATTTATCCGTAGTCGTCAAAGAATACAACGAACTTTTAAGCTTGTCTGGAATTACAAAAATTCTTTCCAGTCGTTTTTTTGTAGAAAAATTTGCTGTAAAATCATTTCGTTGCACAAATGCAGATGCGCGATCCAATTCTTTAAGTTCGCCGCCGCCACCGATTTTTGCGTTGAAGTCTGAAGATATAAATTCCACTTTGGGAAGTGAATATTGGGCTAGGCTGGATAAAAATAAATGCGCCGTGTTGCCTAACGTTGTGAATTATACGTACGGTCGACATGCGGCGCTGGCAATGGGCGAAGTTTTCAATTCTGACTTTAAAGGCGACACCCGCCAAATTTTAGCTGTTGAATCTCCCGCCATTTTCGATTATATAAATGGAAAGTGGAAACTTACGGCTAGAGGTAAACTAATTTTAAGGTAAAATATTTTTGAGTTGATAAGGTGATGTTATGGACGAAATTTTAATAGCGCTAATCAAGCGGAATGAAAATCTTTTGATACGGCGCGATGAATTGATAGGCAAACTTGATGAGGAAATCCCCGCGAAATTTCGGCGTGACTACGCGGCAATACGTCAAGCACTTGAATTGAACGTAGGAGAAATTTTTTCCGCGAAAAGATTTGACTTGCAGGCGGCTAAAGTTGAAGCTGGAAAAATTTTGCACGAATCAGGTATGCAGGAAGTCCGCGTAAATTTTGTACTGGAAACTTTTGAAAAAGTTACAGCTGCCGTATTCCCCGCGCCAATCGTCGAAGAACCTACGCAGACGATAAAAACTTCACGCGCTAAAAAAGTTGACGTGACTAAAAAATCTTCGCCAGCTGAAAACACTGTTACAGCTAAAGCAGATGAAGTTGTCGGCGCAGTCAACAAAATTTTTTCAAATGCCAAAACTATATTCAATAAAAATTCTGCGTCAACGTCAACGCCGCCAGTTCAAAATACGACGACTTCAACTTCAAATGCTCCGTCTTGGATGTCAAATGACGTACAAAATAATTCAACCGCTACTTTTAATTCAACTTCAACGGCTAATGATGAACCCGCGCAGACTTCGACAAGTGACACTAGCTTTAAAAAATTATTGATAACGTTGGGCATACTTTTAATTTTAGGATTTTTCTGGCATTATAGCTTTTCATTCGGCTGGTTTATATTCGGATTATTGGCAGGTACAGGCGGGCTTACATATTTATTTACAACTTCGCCAACTCCCGCGCTTGTGGTACTTATCGTCATTATACTTGCATTCTTTTTCGCGACAAGCCCAACAACTTTATCTATAGTCTGCGGAACATTGGCGGGCATTGTGAACCTATTTTTCATTGGCGTGACTATTGGTTGAGGAAAATTTTATGGACGAAATTTTAATGTCATTGATAGCGCAGGACGAAAATATTTTAGTGCGGCGCAATGAATTGATTGGCAAACTTGATGAAAAAGTTCCAGCGAATTTACGGCGTGACTATGCGGCAATACGGACGGCGCTTGAATTAAACGTCGGCGAAATTTTTGCGGCAGGAAATTATGACCGTGATTCTGCGCGATTTAAAGCATTGAAAGTTTTGTCGTCGTCGGGCTTGAGTGAACAACGAATTGATTTTGTCATAAAAACTTTTTCGCGTGTACTTGGCTGGGACAAATACTCTGATGACCTTGACAAAGAATTTCGCCAGTTAATTGCACGTGTCAAAAAGTTGGAAGATGAAGTTAGCGCGTTGAATACAAAGTTGAAAGAGCTTGAATCGAAGACGGCGGAAAATTTTTCAGCAACTGAAACCGTACCTTCGCGCAAAAAAAATTCTAAGCCGAAAGATGCTGAACCGCCTGAAAATTTTGTAGTGTACATTCCCGCGCCAAGTAAGCCGAAAAATTTTGATTTTCTAGACAAGTACAACGCGCTTTTAAAAATGGCTGGGCGTGAAAAAGTATTTGCGCGTAGCAAGTTCATAAAAAGTTACGTTGCGAAGGCGTTTGACTGTAAAAATTTTGAAACGCGAATGACTGAACCTACTACGCCGCCGATTTTCAAGACGTTAAATTCTATTTTCAGCGGCGCTTATTGGGCAATTTTATTAACGGGTAACCAGTACGCAGTTTTGCCGAATGTTGACTCTTACGTTTACACGGAAAATCGGCATAAGGCGCAGGCAATGGGCGAAGTTTTTAATTCAAACTTCAACGGCGGTACAAAAAAAATTACGTCGGCTAAACTTCCAGCCGCCTTTGAATGTGAAGGCGACGTGTGGACGTTGAAGGCGAAAGGTGAATTAGTTTTAAGTTAATGGGGTGAGGTTATGGAAGAAATTTTGATAGCGCTACTTAAAAAAGATGCAAATCTTTTAGTACGTAGTCAAGAATTAATTGACAAGCTTGATGAGGAAGTCCCGCCGAAATATAAGCGTCAGTATATGGCGGTACGTCAAGCGTTGGAGTTGAACGTTGGCGAAATTTTTTCACTGAATAAAAATGACTTCAACGCGGCAAAAGCTGAAGTCGAAAAAATTTTAAAAGATTCTGGCATGCAGGAAGTGCGTGTTAATGACGTGCTTGAAACGTTCGAAAAAGTTTTATCGCGCCTTCCAAATGAAAATGAAGATGATGAAGATTTTGAACCGACGCAAACTATTTCGACAACTAGAAAAGTTAAATCTGTTGAAGAAAAAGTGACGCCACCAGTTCAACCAGTTCCGCCGCCTCCTACGCCGCCAGTTCAACCAGTTCTGCCGCCTCAACCTCCACCACCAGTTCAACCAGTTCCGCCGCCACCACCTACACCACCAGTTCAACCAGTTCCGCAGTCGCAACCTCAACCGCAAATTCAAACTCCACCGCCACAGCCACAACCGCAACCTGTGCAGAGTTCGTCAAGTAACAATAAACTTTTAATTGGCGTTATCGTCGTTTTAATAGCCGTGATTGGCTACATGATGAAAGATGATTCCTCAGACAATCGACCGCCTGAACCAGTTCAACAAGCTACTGAACAACCGCAACCTGTACAAGAAAAACCTGCTGAAACGCCAAAGCCGCCGCCTATTCGTGAAGCTTATCTCGACGCTAAAACTGATATGAGTTTAAACGGCGTTGATATTGGCTTGTCACGTGACGAATTAATTTCAAAATGGGGCAACCCTAAAGAAATTGAAGAAAATGGGCGTCGATACGTTTACCCAGCAATTCGAGTTGGCATTGTTGATAACAAAGTTCATTCGCTTATAACTTACGATTCAAGTTATAAGACTAAACGCGGCTTGCACGTCGGCTCGACTTATGCGGAAGTTGTCAGCGCTTACGGCTCAAGTCATCATGAAATGGAGAAAGACGGCTTGATTTTGCACGAATACGATTTCAACACGCTTGACGGTCAAGCTGGACTTTTGCGTTTCGCCATAAATAAATCTGATGGTCACGTCAATTACATAAGCATTCGCATTCCTGATCCTGAACCGCCTAAACCTGAACCGCCAAAAAGTAATGTTGATGAAAACGCTAAAGCGGCGGCGCGTGCATTTGTCAGCTATCACGAGGCTATTACAAATGAAAATTTCCAGCGTGCGTACGATTTGATGACGGAGCAACGCAAAAACTTTATGGGCAACGGTATGGCAGATTTCCGAAAAGGCTATGCCGATACAATTACTAGCGAAATTACCGAATTAAATTTGTTGTCTAGTTCACCCGACCGCGTCGTAATGAGTTATACGCTTGATGCGCGGGATCGTGCGCGTGGCGGTACGCTTTATCGGCAATTTCAAGGTGAAGTTGAAATGGTGAAAATCGGCGGCGAATGGAAGATTAACGACGTTCATTCAAAGAAAACCAAAGAAGTTATGGAGCGGTAAATTTTTTAATTAGGAATGCGTAATTCGTAATGAAAAAAATTAAGGAAATCAGCGGCATTTCCCAGCGCCACTGCAAAGTTGGATAGTCGCAACAAATGGGACGCGGCAAAACGTTTAAACTGTTAAAACGTTAATCGTGGGCGCACAAATGCCGCAATGTTTTCTTTTTGCTACTTTTTCTTTTGCGCCAAAAGAAAAAGTAGATTTAAAAAAATAAAAATAAAAAATTCTACTTAATCAACACGCCCTAACTACTAACTAAAAATTTTTCTGCAAATCGTTTATCAAATCTTCCATAGCTGTACGGTACGCAGGCGGCATTTTCTCATTTCAAAATAATTTTTCGCTCTTCTTATGTCCAAGTTTTTGTCAATATAGTCTTTATCTCCGAAAATACAGTAAAAATCAGTGAAATCTGAAATCATTACTGCAAACTCAAACTTGAAGACAAAACCAAATTTATACACCTCCAGAGGAAAACTATCTGCTATTAAAAATTTATCTTTAAGATGAGGAAATTGGAAAAAAGATGGCGCAAATTTCTTTTAACGAAGTTGAACCACGCCTTTTCTGAATTGTACTTTATCAATATTTGATCTTGTAAAAATCATCGGTCAAAACAAAAATTAACAAGATAAAATTTGTTTTTAATTTCAACATCGTTTGTGCCTCCTACTTTTTATTTGTAATTTAGCACATTCGAGTTGAAATTTTTTTATTTATCTACTAGCACAACGTGTTAATGCGTAATGTAAAAAATTTTTCTACGCGGTACACGCCTTGAAATAGTTTCCCAAAGTTTTCAATAAAATATTTTTCGCGTCTTCAAAATTTGTATGAAGTGTACAACCTGCCGCGCGAATATGACCGCCGCCGCCAATCGATTTAGCAATTTTTGAAACGTCAATTCCTTTCGACCGCAAACTAACTCGACAAGTTTTTTCATCTTGATAGCGCAAAATAAAAGCTATCTCAACCGTATCAATCACGCGAATTAAATCGACAAGACCTTCAGTCGTATCAGCCATTTTCTCAATTTCAGCGTCAATGAACATTCCCGCAACTTTGCCGTCGAAATAAATTTGCATTGTCTGAAGTGCGGCGCTCATAACTTTCACGTCGTTAAGTGTACGCTTTTCAATTTGTTCAGAAATAAAATTTGGTTCAACGCCGAAGTCGACAAGTTCAGCCGCCGCATGAAAAGTTTTTGACGTAGTGCAGGAGTAGTTGAAAAAGCCTGTGTCCGTCGCAATTCCCGTGTAAATGCACGTTGCAATTTCTTTTGTAACTTCAACGCCTAATTCGTGACAAAGTGCCAGCATAATTTCACAAGTCGCCGCCGCGTCGTGTTCAAGATACAAATCATTATCATCTTTATTTGAATTTGTGACGTGGTGGTCAATGTTTAAAATCGGCGCGTCAGTCATCGCGACAACTCTGCCAATTCTGTCGGCGGACGTATCAAGTACGACAAGTAAATCAGCGTCAAACTTTTCATCAGCAGTAGGACGTTTTATCGCGTCAATGTGCGGCAGGAAAAGTAAGTTGGACGGTACAACGTCGTCAAGGTAAATCTGCGCGGACTTGCCAAGTTGACGAAGTGCCAGCCACATTGAAAGCGTTGAGCCTATCGCGTCACCGTCGGGGTGAATATGTGCAGTGACTAAAATTTTTTCAGCCGCCTTTAACTTCGCCGCCGTCTCCTTCATTGTCAAGTTCAAGTTTATTTTTGCTCCCTTCCTGTTCAATCTGCAATAAAAGTTTTTGAATGTGTTCGCTGTAGTCAAGGGATTTATCCAGCGCGAAAGAAATTTCTGGCGTAAAACGAATTTTAATGCGTCTGCCAATTTCGCGGCGAATATATCCAAGTGCGGACTGTAAACCTTCAAGCGAAGATTTAATTTGTTCGTCGTTGCCCATTATGCTGACGTAAATTTTAGCTTCGCGCAGGTCGCCAGTCATTTCAACGCCTGTCACTGTCACGAAACCAATTCGCGAATCTTTAATATCCATCAGCAACATTTTTCCAACTTCTTGCTTGATAAGTTCCTGCAATTTTTCTATACGTAAATGGTTGCTCATTTAAATCTCCTAAAATTTGTAACTCATTAAAATTTCGCCGCTGTCGAGATCGAAAATTTTAATATCTTCGTCGGTAATGACGGCGACGGAAGTTTTTTTGTCCTCACGATTTGTAAGGTAAGGTGACGGAGTACCAGGATTGAGGAAAATTGTATTGCCGCGTTTTTCCAAAACATTTTTGTGAACGTGACCAGTTATGAAGATGTCCGCTTTAAGGTGCGCCGCCATAGAATTTTTTTCTTCGTCACTCATGACGGTGTGTCCGTGCGTTACGACAATTCGCTTGCCATTGGCGAAAACGTAAGCATACGGCGCTTGAATCGGCACTTCAATAACCATTTGGTCGACTTCCGAATCACAGTTGCCACGACAAATTATAATTGGAATTTCCGAATTGTTAATG
Source organism: Selenomonadaceae bacterium (assembly GCA_017445435.1). Taxonomy (GTDB): domain Bacteria; phylum Bacillota; class Negativicutes; order Selenomonadales; family Selenomonadaceae; genus Quinella. The sequence goes on from JAFSUE010000119.1 coordinate 9,756, forward strand.
CGATTGGCAAGAGCTTTTGGCGCATAGTCATCGCCTTTGCAATTTGGATTATTTGGACCGTGATTAAGTACGTCGCCTGCGTGCAAGATTAAATCTGCGCCGACAAAAAATTTTTCACAAGCCTGTACAAATCGTCCTTCGTAACCGTGCGTATCGCTGATAACTCCAATTTTCATATTTATCATCCTCCTAAAAAATTTCAATACTACTAACTACTAACTACTAACTACTAACTACTAACTACTGACTACTTACTAAATCAGTATAACATTGACAAAAAAATTTTACAACAAAAAACCGTACTGAAAAATTTCCCGCTCAGAAAAGTTTGTCTACCAATTTCGCACGTGATATAATTTTCATATGACGAAGAAAATTTTATTTGACGAAAAAATTTGTGTACGGTGCGGCGCTTGCGTTAGCGAATCTGAATTTGGCGGCGTAACCTTTAAAGACGGCAAAATTTTTGTCGACAATTCAAAACGCGAAGATTGGACGGAAATTATTTCAATCTGTCCAACAGGTGCAATGAAAATTTCTGACGGAAAATTTTCCTTATAAATTTTTTGTTATAATTTTCCGTAATTCCTAATCGCTAAAATCTACGAAGGAAATTTTCCTGTAACGTCGAAAGTATCTTAAACTTATTGTTGAACTTTGTTTGTTGAAAGACAAATTTTTAACAGAAAATAAACGCGTTAAGCACAAGGAGACTATCTTGCAGATAAAAGTTTTTAAAGCCGAAACAATGAAAGATGCAATGGCGGAGATGAAGGCGGAACTTGGTGAAGATGCCGTTATACTTCACAGCCGCAAATACAAAAAAGGCGGGTTTTTTGGTTTCGGCGGAAAAGAAATTATCGAGATAACCGCCGCCGTCGAAGCTGTACCACTTGCTGAAAGAGTACGCGGCATTTATAAAAGTCCGCCTAAGCAAACAATTCCACCAGAACTTGAAGATAACGACGACGAATCAAACAAAGATTTTCATTCAACTTTCAATGACGAA
>JAFSUE010000120.1 GCA_017445435.1 Selenomonadaceae bacterium
ATTACAATGCGCGGCGGCGTCGCTGAAACGTTAAAAGTATGGGGAATTATCGTTGAAGTTGACGCACTCGACGAAGTTTATATTCCGCCGTACAAAGGCGAAGTTCCCCACGTCTACGCTAAAGTTAGTGAGTAGGAATTAAATTCTATCACAAATAATTTCAGTGCATTCATCCGTACCGATTTTTTTGAAACCGTCTTTGAAAATGTCAGCGGTACGATAACCATCAGCCAAAGTTTTATCGACGGCACTTTCAATAGCAAGCGCGGCGTCAGAATTATTCAAACTGTAGCGTAAAAGCATTGCGGCACTTAAAATTGATCCCATTGGATTAGCAATATTTTTACCAGCAATGTCAGGCGCTGAACCGTGAATTGGCTCATACAAGCTAGTCAGTTCGCCAATCGACGCGGACGGCATTAAACCGATTGAACCGCCGATAACCGCCGCTTCGTCGCTTAAAATGTCGCCGAAAATATTTGACGTGACAATTACATCAAACTGCTTAGGATTTACGGCAAGTTGCATTGCGCAGTTGTCAACGTACAAGTGATTCAGTTCAACGTCGCTAAAATCTTTTGCAAGTTCATTCACGACGCGCCGCCATAATCTTGAAGACGCCAGCACGTTAGCTTTGTCGACTGAAGTTAATTTGCCGCGCCGAAGTTTAGCCGTTTCAAAGGCAAGCTTAGAAATTCTTTCAATCTCTGGTACAGAATATTTTTCAGTGTCCCATGCACTTTCTACGCCGTCAACAATTTCACTTTCGCAACGTTCACCAAAATAAATTCCGCCGACAAGTTCACGAACAATTAAAAGATCAGCGCCTTCGACAAGTTCAGGTTTAAGCGGCGAACCGTCAATCAACGGCGTGTAAACTTTCACGGGGCGTAAATTCGCGAAAAGTCCTAAACCTTTGCGAAGACCGAAAAGCGCTTTTTCTGGGCGAAGATGTACGGGCAACGTATCCCATTTTTTACCGCCTACTGCGCCGAATAAAACTGCGTCAGCTTTTTTGCAAGCGTCAAGCGTATCAGCGGGCAACGGCTCACCAAATTTTTCGTAAGCAGTTCCGCCAGCGTCGCGCTCTTCAAATTCCAAGCCAATGTTAAATTTTTCGTCAACTTTCTTCAAAACTTCGACCGCCGACGCAGTAACTTCCTTACCAATTCCGTCGCCAGCAATTACGATAATTTTTTTCATCGTGTAACCTCCATTGTTAGCTTTAAAGTAAAAAGTTTTTCTATTGTCTATTAACCAGTTTCAAAATTCTTTCGGCGTAAACTTTCATAGCTTTATCATTCGGATGAAGTGCTACGCCATTGTGATTGACGACGTGCCTATTTCCATTTTCGTCAAAAACTTCATAGTCAAGCCCTACGCAATAATCAGCAGTGTTAATGTCCTGTAAGTCGACGAAGTAAGCGCCCGTTTCAGTACAAACTTTTCTTTTTATTTTGTCGATAATTTCATTTTTAAAAGTAAAAAATTTTCCAGTCACAATAATTTGAGCGGTGACGCAAATTTTATTTTTTATGTAATTTATCAATGCTTTAAAATCACTTTCCAGCGTGTCAAAATTATTTATATTTTCGCCCAGCTGAATGATGATGAAGTCATAATTTTTGCCGTTGAATTTATCTAAAAGCGATAGCGCCTCCGAACGGTCATAGTGCATTGCTTCCCATTGAAAAAAATTTATAATGTCAAATTTTGTAGGATGATTTTTGCTCAACGTATTAGCGATTAAATGTACAAAGTCATTTTCTTTACGGCTTGCGCCCATTCCACAAACGCTCCACCAATATTCACAAGTTCCATGAATTGAAATCGAATTTCCGATAACTAAAAAATTTTTATTGGAACGTTGCGCTATAAAGGGGGGGGTATGGCTTGAAAAAGTTTTACTGATTTTAAGCATAACTCTACCTTCTCATTCAAAATTGTCTGTAAAAATTATCGTGAAAGAATTTTAATCTGCGCGGAAAACAAAGTCAAGCTGAATGAAAAAATACCGTCTGAACTTCCAGACGGCTAATTATTGACAGTGTCATTTACAAGTTTTATAATCTCGGCAGTGTCATTGAACGACAGGCGGATTTGTCACTTCCTCAAAAGGGAGGTGATACGATGAGCAAGTACAAATGGATCAGCATTGCGCTTTCTGCAGGAAACCTTATCGTCGCGTTGATCAACCTTTTTAGTTAAGCGCGATATTACCGCCTGAGTCCCACAACTCTAGGCGGTGAATTTACTACCCACAATAACGGACAAATTCGTTTGTCTGACACGCCAAGCCCGCTTTACAGCGGGTTTTTAGTTAAAGAAATTATAATCTGCGCGGCAAGTAAAGTCAAGCTGAATAAAAAATGCCGCCTAAACTTAAGACGACTAATTATTGACAGTGTCATTTACAAGTTTTATAATCTCGGCGCTGTCTTAAATATTTTTCACGCTCGTTGATATTCTGACGAAATGACTTGACAAACTCCCGAGCCTAAAGGCGGGGAATTCTGCTATCAACAACCAATGCTTAAAAAAATAAGTCTTACAAGGTCTCCTGCATGGGTCGATGCCCCAACCCTGTACTTTTTAAAAAATGGTCTATCTGTACTACGCTAGAGTGCCGCTATTACCGCATAACTTTGCCCCTCTATCTTGGCGTTGTGGCAGACCTGCGGGAGTGTGGCGACTTCTTGACCACCTCTCACTTATTTAAGTGGATGTCCGG
>JAFSUE010000010.1 GCA_017445435.1 Selenomonadaceae bacterium
AAGTCGTAAACCGTCAGTCATTGCAGGTTCAGGCAAATCTGCGGGGAATGGAAAAACTGCTAGGCACGGACATTTAACCGCCGCCGCCACGTGTAACGCTCCAGTATCGTTGCCAATGTACATATCGCAAAATCCAAGTATAACCGCCGTTTGTCTGTACGTCGTCTTATTCGTCAAGTCGATAACGTGTTGAGAAAAATTTTCTGCGCTAATATTTTGTTTGAGAATCTGCGCGGAATTTAAATCATTTTGTCCGCCGCCGAGAATGACAAAAGTTGAGTTCGGCTCTTCTGCAATAATCATTTCGATAACTTTAGCGTACTTTTCAGGCGGGTAGTGCTTAATCATTCTGTTGCCGCCGAAAACTATTGCGTACAATGGATGGCGAACGTTGGGAAGTAAACTTTTTGCAGTGGAAAAATCTAAACCAGTACACCAAATTTCAAGTTCCCTGTTACCAATCGGCGCGTGAAGTCCCTGTTCCAAAAGTGAAAGGCAACCGTCAACAATATGGTCGCCGTATTTGTACATCGGCAATAAATGTTGGGCGAAGTGCATTGAATATCGCAACGGCAAATTGCAATGGCAGGGAAAAGTTTCTTCCCCCTCTTTAAATAAATGTGAAACGCGTTGTTGCGCACCGCTAAGATACATTAAAGCCGCTGTAGTTGGATTGTGGACGAAGGCATAGCAGACGTGATAGCGTCGCGCTAAAAGTTTTTCTGCCATAACTACATCCCACTTCAAGCCGCTAAGAAAATCTAACGGATTGAACTGTTGCTCATTTAAAATAATTTCGTCAACGTATGGGCAAAATTCCGCCAACTGCGCGGCAGACCTTGCAATAACCAGCGTTATGTAAGTTTCGGGATAAATGCGCCTAAGTTCGCGAATTGTGGCAGATTGTAATACAAAGTCGCCCGTGCCTGCGTCGTGAATAATCATTACGTTAATTTTTTCACCAGCGATTGGCGGCTTACGATAGCCAGCCACTATAAATTTTGGTTCGATAGCATTTACAAAATCCTGCAGACTTATTTTTTTAGTCTGTTCAATTTGTTCGACGCAAGATTTCATAGCGTCAAGTACAAGTTTCATGTCGCTAGGTTTAACTTCGCCCAATTTATTTTCCTCCTGTGTAGTGAGTTGATGAAATTTTTTCTTTCAACAAATGGTAGCCGTCGAATAAAATTTCAGGCGCAATTTGTGTAATGCAATGCGGCTTATTCATACGGCAACCGTACTGATGATAAGGTTTATTTACGGCGCATTCTGGCAGAGCGTGTTCAGGCTGTACGACGACGCTGGGAACTTTGTACGGGCGGAAAAAATTCACGTAGTCGAAAACGCTTGACTGTAAATCTTTAGGAAAACAATTCGGCGTAAGTACAGGACATTTAGCCGCCGCCGCTACGTGCATTATTCCAGTGTCGTTGCCAATGTACATTTCGCACAAAGTTAAAATCGCCGCACTTTGTCTGTACGTCGTCTTATTTGTCAAATCGATAACGTGTTCAGCAAAAATTTTTTCATCAAGATTTTCCTTGAGAATCTGCGCGGAGTGTAAATCATTTTGCCCGCCGCCTAAAATTATGAAAGTTGCCGTCGGCTCTTCCGCTAAAATCATTTTGATAAGCTTAGAATAATTTTCAGGCGGATAATGTTTGCGAATTTCCCTGCCGCCCATTGCCAATGCGTAAATCGGACGCCGCGCAGATTGCAGAAAATTTTTTGCGTCGAAAGTATCAAGCGCCGTATACCATAGTTCCAGTTCGCGATTTTCAACAGGTGCATTCAAAATATTATCGATAAGTGAAAAATGCGTGTCGACGAAATGGTTACCGTAATTGCACATTGGGAAATGATGAGTCATCAGATTATCCAGCGTCGATTGCATTAGCGCT
>JAFSUE010000121.1 GCA_017445435.1 Selenomonadaceae bacterium
CATATTCAATTTGTCATTTAAATCTGCCCAGCCCGACCAGTAATTATTCATTCGATAAGTCAACATAATTTTTGAAATAACTTCAATCAAAGTTTCACGAATTTTTTCAGCGGCAGGATACGGCATAGATAAAATTTTCGGTATCTCATCAATCAGCAGGAAAATATCTGCAATAGACGCATTGCCATAAAGCGACTTGTGAATAGCTTCCAGCGAAATTTTTGTAAAGAATTCCGCGCCGTCATCGTTAAGAAGTTTTCCTTTGAGATAAGAACTCAAATTTAAGCAAGTCAAAAAATTTTCAAGCTTGCCTGTATAAAAATTTTGTGCAGTCAAGCTAGTTAAAGTCGGAATTAAATTTTGCGCCAGCACGTTAAAAAGGCGTACATGGTCAACGCGTTTAAAATGAAAAAGAGTTTCAATACCCCCCCGTTTTGGAGTAGTGCCGATTGACGGGCGTCACGGTATTTTAAAATTCCGTCGTCAAATTCATCGTTGTATTTGTCGTGAGAAAAATTATTCATTGAGTAACGATTATCTTCCCAATCAGCATTGCCGCGTTGAACTTTATTTGCGTATTCTTCCTTAGATTTTACGGTGTAATGATTCATTACAATTTTTTCAGTACTTACAGGAAAGCTAGAAAATCCTTGAACAGCATTTCCATTTTCATTTATCGCGGAGCAAGTGTCAAAATAATTTGGCGCGTGTGGTTGAGTAAAAAGTTTTACCCTGCGCGGATTGACAATCGATTTAACGGCAGCAGTTCCGCCTTTTACAGAAGGCGCCCAAGATAATGTTGGCGTCCAATCATTTCCAGCACGGCGTGTAAATCTTTCAAGTACGCCACGATTATAATCAGCTGTATCTTGACCGTTTGAACCGTAAGCGTGAAGGTTGACGGAAAGCCCCGACGCTTGAGGATAGGCAGAAAAAATTTCGTCTACAACTTCAACAATCGTTGATTTAGACTTTGGAAAAATAAATTCGTCCGCGTCAATCCACGCAATGTAACGGCTTAAAAATCTAAACTTTTTAGCCGCGTCAATGTAAGATTCCATTTGCCTGCACTTGCCAGGATAAAAAATATAAGTGACAATACCCGCGTCAATGTACGGTTGCAAAATTTCTTTGAGATTATCTGGGCTTTCATTGTCATAAATAAAAAAATGATCGACACCCGCCAAAAGATGATAATCAAGCCATTCTTTGACGTATGGCGCTTCGCCTTTCATAATCGTCACGATTGATAAATTGTAGGGAAATAAATTTTTGTCAACCACTTTTCAAACCGCCTTTTATTTGTTCAAATTTTGTGGAGTGTTTGGACTTTCAACAGGTTTAGTTAAATTCGCGTCATCATTGTAAGTACTAGGCGCATTAACCATAGTAAAGCCCATATCATTCGCCGTAACGGTGGTTACAGCAAGGTCAACGCCTTCGCGCAGATTGGTTAAACCTTCGACAATAATTGTATCGTTGGCAGTAACGCCATTTGTAACGACGTAGTAACTGCCGACTTGCTGTCCAAGTTCGACGTTTCGCGCCTCCGACTTATTATCTTTGCCGACGACCATAACGAAAGATTTATCTAAAAGTTGCTGAACTGCGCGTTGAGGAACTAAGATAGCGTTGGGAATTGTTTCACCAGTAAGACGTACGCGGGCAAACATACCAGGAATTAAAGCGCCGCTAGGATTTGGGAAAACTGCCTTCATTATCAGCGAACCAGTATTATTTGCCATTTCGCGATCTGTTTCGACAATTCGCCCACTAAGTGGATATTCTTTTCCGTCAGTCAAAGTTATCGTAACCGCGACAGGATTTCTATCTGTCTGCATTGATTGAACTGTAAGGAACTTTAAATATTCCGCTTCACTGATTGAAAACTGCGCGAAAATAGGATCGGTTGAACCGATTGTGACAAGCGTTGTTGAACCAGGCGCGGCGAAAGTTCCAACTGCAACGTCGTCAAGTCCAAGCTTTCCAGAAATTGGCGCGTAGATGTAAGTATCTTCTAAATTTTCCTGCGCTAAACGAATTGCCGCCGCTTTTGCATTAGCCGCCGCCTCATAAGCTTGAACAGTGGCGCGTTGAGTAGTTACAACTTGTTCCGCGATAGCTTGTTCCTTCAATAAATCTTCATCGCGTTGAAGGTCACGGCGTGCATTTTGTAAGTTAATTTCAGTTTCAGCTAAGGACGCCTGCGCCTGTAAAATTTGCGTTTCATATTGGCGCGAATCTATCCTAAAAAGTAAATCGCCAGCGTTTACATAATCGCCGCCCTTGAAAAATTTTTCAACCACATTGCCGCTGACTTTCGATTGAACTTTCACTTCTTCCAGTCCAATTATATGTCCAGCATATTCACTGGTTAGCGGTGTATTGCGTTGAATAACTTTCATAACTTTAACTTGCTGGGCTGGTCTTTGTTGAGCCTGTTTATTTTCATCAGAGCCACAACCTGTAAAAATTGTCGCCGATAAAAACATTGCCATTGCCGCCGCAATTATTTTTCGTTTAGAAAAAAACAAATTAACTCCCCTCCGTCTTCAAATTGTCAATAATTTTAAAGTCTACGTGTCTAAAAGTCAATTATTATGAAATCAAACTCATTGTGCTAGCTGAAAAAATAATCCAAAATAATTTTAAATTTTCTTCATTTTGAATATTCGTAAATTCTGCGCCGTGAATTATCAACTCAACTTTACAAATTTTGTTTTCTTATCGTATAATCTACTTGAAAAATAATGAATCGTATGTTTACGACGAAGAAATAAGCTAGATGTAGTCAAGTTAAATGAGAGTTAAATTGTTATGAATGTGATTGAAATTTTTTCTTCCGCGCAGGGTGAAGGCAAATATATCGGTTGCCGTCAAGTTTTCGTAAGGCTAGCTGGCTGTAATTTGAATTGCGCGTACTGCGACACAAATTTTAGCCGCGCAGATTTTTGCAACGTCGAAACGGCGGCTGGCTTAATGAAATTTTCGCAAATAAAAAATCCTACCACTGATGAAGTGATAGGCATTGTGAAAAATTTTTGTACGCAAGTGCCGACGCATTCAGTAAGCTTTACTGGCGGCGAACCGCTTTTAAGCTGGCAATTTATTTTTGACGTTGCAACGGCGCTGAAAAAAGTTTGTGACGTAAAATTTTTTTTAGAAACGAACGGCACACTTCACAATGAGTTGAAAAAAGTTTTAGGCGTCGTCGACATAATCAGCATGGACATAAAATTTCCTAGCGTTACTGGAAAAAATCTTTTTGGAATTCACGAAGAATTTTTACAGACTGCGCGGGAAAAAGATTTGTACGTTAAGGCGGTAATTTCGCAGGAAACGTCGACAGCAGAATTTTTACAAGCCGTCGAACTTGTTGCTAAAATTTCGCCAGAAATACTTTTCGTAATTCAACCCGTCACGCCTTTTAATACGGTTAAAGCCGCGCCGCCGATAAAAATTTTAAACTTCCAAGCATTGGCGCTGAAAATTTTGCACGACGTTAGAATCATTCCGCAAACACATAAATTTATCGGCAACTTGTAGGGAGCAACGGTAAGTGCCGAATTTTTTGTTGGCAAAGTGGCAATTAATTCTTGCAAAATCTCCACGCTTAAAATAAAATTGACGCGATAGGAGGTCATAATTTGGACGGAAAATTTTACGGCGTAGGTGTTGGACCAGGCGACCCTGAACTTTTGACAGTTAAAGCTGTCAACGCGATTAAAAATGCTGACGTTATCATTGCGCCGAAGACCGAAAAAAAAGACGGCAGCGTTGCATTGACAATCGCTGAACCGTACATTTTAGACGCTGAAATTATTTTTCAAACTTTCCCTATGGTAAAAAATTTTGACGAATCGAAAGAAATTTTTGTACAGAATACCAATCAGATTTTAGATTTTCTTCACGCTGGAAAAGATGTCGTCTTCCTTACGTTGGGTGACCCGATGTTTTTCAGCACGTACATTTACATTTTCGACTTGCTTAAAAATTCTGGTGCGCAGATTGAAACGATAGCTGGAGTTCCCGCATTTTTGGCGATTGCAAGTCATATCGGCAGACCGCCTGCTTACGGCAACGATATTGTGACGATTATTCCCGCGACTGCGCCGAAAGATAAAATTGCCGACGCGTTGAAAGTTTCAGATTCAACCGTTTTGATGAAGGTTTACAAAAATTTTGCTGAAATTGTCAACCTGCTTGACGCTGAAAATATGCTTGATGACGCGGTACTTGTCAGCAGGTGCGGGCTTGACGACGAAAAAATTTTTAACGATGTCCGTACCCATCGAAATGAAACGCTCAACTATCTTTCGACGATTTTAACTAGACGCGCCAAGATTGAAAATTGAAAGTTCAAGTTCGCCGTTTAAAATATTTTCGCCGCTTTCCAATGAAATTTTTTCCAGCGTAGCTAGACGACTGCCGTTGAGAATTTCGCGCAGAAAGTTTAGCGTTGAAAAATAATCCGCCGCAATGTTCAAGCGAATGTTTTGGCGGATTATTTTTTTGTCCTCAAC
>JAFSUE010000122.1 GCA_017445435.1 Selenomonadaceae bacterium
CCTTCAACTTGCCAATGAAAATTTTATTATGTGGTCAAAACTTTCCAGTACGGCGAACGGCAAACTTTCCTTTCAACGTTATTATTTAAATTCAATGTTTCAACACGTTATAGGCGAAGCAAATTTGCGACTGGATAAAATGAGTGGCGGACGTTATCAATTTCGCAATAAGGAGCAGACGAATAAATCTAGATTGGCGGGGCTTGACTTAGAAATTTTTGACGCCAATTCAGGAACTTGCAGGGACGTTGCGACGCTTTCAGGCGGTGAATCTTTTTTAGCGTCGTTAGCGTTGGCGTTGGGACTTGCCGCCGTCGTGAAAAATACTGCTGGTGGAATTAAGCTTGACACGATTTTTATTGACGAAGGTTTTGGCTCATTGGACAGTGAAACGCTTGACTACGCGATAAACACGTTGATTGATTTGCAAAGTGACGGACGACTTGTAGGAATTATTTCTCACGTCGAGGAACTTAGACAGCGCGTACCTAACTGCCTAGAAATTTATAAACACAAAGACGGCAGCACCGCAAAGTTTAATTAGGAATTAGGAATGCGTAATTAGAGCTACCAGATACTAGCTACACGTTACTAGGAGCTGGTAGTAAATTTTTATTTTGTAAAGATTTTTTATTCAATATTAAAAGATAGAAATTTACGCTTCAGTAATTTGGCGGAACTTGTCACCGTAGGCAAGCGCCAAATTTTTTTTCAAGTCAGCAAAATATTCTAAATCGGCGTCATCAGTAACGTAGCGTTCGGCGGCGTCGTTTGCTGTCATCAAAATTTCCACGTCACGAAAGACATCAGCAATTTTCAAATCTGGCAAGCCGTGTTGCGCCTCACCAAAAAATTCACCAGGTCCGCGCAGTTTTAAATCAATGTCGGCAAGCTTGAATCCGTCATTAGTCCTTTCCATTGCGCTAAGGCGTTCCTTTGAATGTAGCGCTTTACCGTCGGAAATTAAAATGCAGTACGAATTTTCCGAGCCGCGCCCAACACGTCCCCTAAGCTGATGAAGTTGAGCAAGTCCAAACCTTTCAGCATTTTCAATCACCATAACCGTAGCGTTCGGCACGTCGACGCCAACTTCAACAACTGTAGTCGCTACAAGCAATTTTGTTTCACCTGCGCGGAATTTTTCCATAACTGAATCTTTTTCCTTAGCCTTCATCTTGCCGTGAAGAAGTGCGCAAGGTACGTCGCGGAAAATTCCATTGCTAAGCATTTCATACATTTCAGTTGCAGGGTCAATGTAGCTCATCTTTTCAGATTCGCTACGTTCAATCAGTGGGCAGACAACGTAAGCTTGCCGCCCTTTTAAAATTTCTTCGCGTACAAAGTTATAAATTTTTTCACGTGCGCGAACACTGCGGACAAAAGTTTTAATCGGCTTTCTACCAGGCGGCAACTCTTTTATCAGTGAAACGTCCAAGTCGCCATAAACTGTCAAAACCATTGTTCGCGGAATTGGCGTCGCCGTCATTACAAGCATATCTGGAATTGACGCAGATTTTTTTTCAAGACTTGAACGTTGAGAAACGCCGAATCGGTGTTGCTCATCCGTGACGACAAGTCCCAAGTCGTGGAAGTTCACGCCTTCTTGAATCATCGCGTGCGTACCGATTAAAATATCAATTTCATGTTCAGCAAGTTGGCGGTAAACTTCATCGCGCTTTTTCTTCGACGCCGTAATTTTCGCGCTTAAAAGTCCAACGCGAATATTTAGCGGGTTTAAAAGTTTTGTAAATTTTTCGTAATGTTGCGCGGCTAAAATTTCAGTGGGAGCCATAAACGCGCCTTGATGCCCATTTTCAACCGTCTTGACAAGCGCCAACATTGCAACGGCAGTTTTGCCCGAGCCAACGTCACCTTGAATCAGTCGTCGCATTGGAAGTTTACTTTCCATATCTTTGCTGACAGTCTTAAAAGTTCTTTGCTGATCTTTCGTCAATTCAAACGGCAAACTTTCAAGAGATTTTTTGACAAGTTCACCATTTTTTTTATGCGCGATACCTAAACTTTCATCTTTAGCTTGACGCTTAATCAGCATTAACCCGCATTTGATTAGAAAAAGTTCGTCGAAGGCAAGCCGTCTTCTAGCCGCGTCAAGTTGCAATCTGTCGGCGGGAAAATGTATTGCGCGTGCGGCTTCATCAAGCGGAATTAAGTTTAAATCGTTGAGAATTTTACGCGGTAAAATTTCTGTAAGCGGCGGCATTTTATTTAAAAGATTTTGCATTGCTGTACGGAAAAAATTTTGTTTAAGCGTCCCTGTCAATGGATAAATTGGAACAATGCCCAGTTGCGGCTTTTCATTTGGTTCAAGAATGGAAAAACTTTTTATCTGGCTCATAACTGGATCGCCGAATAGCCCATTAACTTTTACTTTGCCGATAACTACAAGGCGCATTCCCGCCGAAAGTTTTTGCATAAGGTAATCTTGATTAAACCAATTCAGCGTGATAGTACCAGTGCCGTCGTAAAGTTGGGCGCGAATGATTGTTAAGCGTGACCGCGTAATAATTTTTTCAGGGCGCGTCAACGTACCGACAATGACAACTGATTCTTCGTTCATCAAATTTCCTATCGGCGTAATTTTGCCCCAATCTTCATAACTGCGCGGGTAGTACGTCAAGAAATCGTACATCGTGAAAATTTTTATCTTTTCAAGCGTTTTAGCGCGAGTTGGTCCAACGCCTTTTAAGTACGTGATATTGTCAGTGAATTCAAATTCGTATCTACTCATAAAAAATTTTACCTTCTGTAACAAATTTAACTTTTCAAAGTTTCAAGCCACACGATTAAAACTGAAATGTCTGCAGGAGATACGCCAGAAATGCGGCTAGCTTGACCGATTGAACGCGGACGCAGTGCAGATAATTTTTCCCTAGCCTCAACGCGTAAATTTTTCATAGCGTTGTAGTCAATATCGCTGGGCAAAAGTTTATTTTCAAGCGCTTCAAATTTTTTCGCCTGTTCAAGTTGCTTTTTAATGTAGCCTTCGTAGAAAAAAGAAATTTCAACCTGCGCGGCGGCAACGTCAGAAATTTTCGGTACGTCAAAAATTTTTTCAAGCTTAGCATACGTAACATTTGGACGGCGTAAAAGTTCAGCAAGCGGCATTACGTTATGAATTTCATCAATTCCCGCGTCACTAAGTTTTTGGTTGACTTCAGCACTTGGCGTAATTTTATTTTCCGTCAAAAATTTTGTCGCCGTCTCAATTTCGCTAAGCTTACGTTCAAACTTTTCCTTACGTTCGGCAGACGCTAAACCAATTTTTATAGCGTACGGCGTCAAGCGTAAATCGGCGTTATCTTGGCGAAGTAGTAAGCGATATTCAGCGCGTGAAGTCATCATTCTGTACGGTTCATTCGTTCCCTTCGTGACAAGGTCGTCAATCAGCACGCCGATATAACTTTCAGACCGTTTCAAAATCAACGGTTCAAAATTTTTTACAAGCGCCGCCGCGTTGATGCCAGCAATTAAACCTTGCGCCGCCGCCTCTTCGTAACCTGAAGTTCCATTAGATTGACCAGCTGAAAAAAATCCAGCGATATTTTTAAATTCCAACGTCGGCTTAAGTTGCAACGGATCAATGCAATCATATTCAATCGCGTAGCCGTGCCGCATAATTTTAGCGCGTTCAAGTCCAGGTATCGTATGCAAAAATTCAATCTGCACATCAGCAGGCATTGAAGTTGACATTCCTTGCACATAATATTCCTGCGTGTTCAAACCTTCTGGCTCAAGGAAAAGTTGATGGCGTTCCTTGTCAGGGAAACGAATAATTTTTGATTCAATCGACGGACAATAACGCGGTCCAATGCCTTCAATAATTCCATTTGCCATAGGTGCGCGATGAAGGTTGCGTCGTAAAATTTCGTGCGTCGTTTCATTCGTGTACGTCAAGTAGCAACAAACTTGATTGACAGGCGGCGTTTCCGTCATAAATGAAAAATTTTGTGCAGGTTCATCGCCACGTTGAATTTCAGTTTTATCAAAGTCAATCGTCCTAGCGTCGACCCGCGCAGGTGTACCAGTTTTAAAGCGCATAAGTTTAACGCCCAAATCTTTCAGCGAATCTGTAAGCTTAAGCGCGGCACGTTGCCCATTGGGTCCGCCGTCAAAAATACTTTCGCCGATAATAATTCTGCCACCAAGATAAGTTCCCGACGCTAAAATTATTGCGTCAGCTAAAAAAGTTTCGCCTGTCTCACAAGTCACGCCGACAGCTTTATCATCCACTACTAAAATTTTTTCGATAAGCAACTGTTTCACGTCAAGATTTTCTGTATTTTCGCAGATTGACTTCATGGCGGCTTGATAAATTTTTTTATCGGCTTGAGCGCGTAAAGCTTGAACTGCAAAACCTTTTCCAACGTTCAACGTGCGAAATTGAATGCAAGTTTTATCAGCAGCAATTCCCATTTCACCGCCGAGCGCGTCAATTTCACGTACTAAATGACCTTTTGCAGGTCCACCGATTGATGGGTTGCAAGGCATCATTGCTAAATTTTCCAATGACAAAGTCGTCAACAAAGTTTTACAGCCCAACCTTGCCGCCGCTAATGCCGCCTCAATTCCCGCGTGTCCTGCGCCGATTACAACTACTTCGTATTTATCAGCTACAAACATTTTTCTACCTTATTTCATTAAAAATTTTTCGCCAATTATAAAATATTTCGCAAAAATTTGGAAGGCTAAAAATTTTTGTAAGCAGTAACATTTTTGAACTTAGCGCGAGAATAGGTGAGAAAAAAATTAAACCTAAGTTGCTAGGGCGTGTTGAATAATATAAAAAATGGTAAAATAGCGTAGAGGTGTAAAAATTGAAACGCTATGAATTAACTGATGAACAGTGGGATAAA
>JAFSUE010000123.1 GCA_017445435.1 Selenomonadaceae bacterium
AGCGGCTACGATACTTTGAAAATGGTTGCCGCGAAACATTACGACATAATTTTCCTTGATCACCGTATGCCTGGTATGGACGGCATTGAAACGTTGCAACAGATGAAAACGCTTGAAGGTAACAAATGCGCTGATTCGCCTGTAATTTCTCTTACGGCAAACGCGATTAGCGGCGCACGCGAACAGTACATTGCCGCTGGCTTTAAAGATTATCTTACAAAGCCGATTAATAGCGCGGCGCTTGAAAATTTGCTGATTAAATATTTGCCGCCTGAACTTGTAAAAATTTCTGCTGAAACGGCTGATGAAACAGTTGATGAAAGTTCAAACTTGCCTGACTGGCTGAAAAATCTTGACGGCATTAACTCAACTGCTGGCGTCGAACATTGCGGCGGCGTTGATTCTTACGTCGACGCGCTAACCGTCTTTGCAAATGCCGTAAATTCTGGCGCTGATGAAATTCAAAATTACTTTGATTCTGCCGATTGGAAAAATTACACCGTCAAAGTTCACGCCTTGAAAAGTTCTGCGCGGGTTATCGGTGCAATGGAACTTAGCGAACGTGCCAAACGGTTGGAAGACGCTGGCAACGCTGGCTACGTCGACGAAATTAAAAAAGATACACCCGAACTTTTAAGACTTTATCGGACGTACGCTGAAAAACTTTCGCCGCTTATAGAAGTTGAAGTGGACGACGACAGCAAGCCGCTGATTGAACCTGACGCGTTGGCAGAAGCTTATGAAACGTTGCAGGAAGTTGCACAAACTTTTGACTACGACACGCTGAATTTTGTTATTCAATCTTTAGATGAATATCGCTTGCCTGACGCTGAACGCGAAAAGATGAAGGCGTTGAAAGATGCGGCAAGTAAACTTGATTGGGAACAAATTAAAAAAATTGTCGACAGCTTAACGGCTGATAACTAAAAAAATTATCTCCTATGAAAATTTCGTAGGAGATTTTTTATAGTAACTTTTGGAATTGGCGTACTCTCTGGAGTTGTCGCCAATTACATTAGCAAGCGTTTCTTTTAGCGGCAGATTGTAACAAACTGCTTGCCTATTGAGTTACACAACTAACTTTATAGGCACGAAATCCCCTATTGATTCACCACAATCAGTAGGGGATTTTCGTTTTGGTGACTACCTGCTGAGTGTACAAAGTAATCTTTTAATATATTGAAATGTTACCACAGCTAAAAAGTTTTTTCAAGGAAATTTTATTTAATGCGGAATTCGTAATGCTTAATGCATAATGAATCCTACCTCATAAGAAAGTAGTTTGTAGAAAATTCTACTAGGAAGTTTTATTCAAGCTCTTCAATGTTAATGTTCGTATTTGTGAAGATACAAATTTCCGCCGCGATTGACAACGCTTCCTTCGCAATTTCCGCCGCTGACATTTCTGTATGTGAAATGAGGGCGCGTCCAGCCGCTAATGCGTAAAAGCCACCTGACCCTATCGCCGCAACGTCGCCATCTGGCTCGATAACTTCGCCGTTGCCCGACAACATTAAAATCGTGTCTTTATCAGCAACAAGAAGTAAAGCTTCAAGACGCCGTAAAATTTTATCGGTGCGCCATTCTTTAGCAAGTGCAACTGCCGCGCGTTGTAAATGCCCGTGACATTCTTCCAGCTTGCCTTCAAACTTTTCAAAAAGCGTGAACGCATCAGCAACTGAACCTGCAAATCCAGCTATAACTTTGTCGTGGTACAGACGGCGAACTTTTTTAGCCGTCGACTTCATAATTGTACTTTGTCCAAAAGTAACTTGACCGTCACCAGCAATAGCCGTCTTGCCGTTGCGTTTAACTGCGACAATCGTTGTTGCCTCAAATTTGTTTCCTTCAAACATTTTA
>JAFSUE010000124.1 GCA_017445435.1 Selenomonadaceae bacterium
GGAAATTTTTTTCTTCAGCGCGTCAAAAATTTCAGTCAATAAAAATTGTCGCGTTTCATCTTTCGCAAGGTATTCTGTCAAAAGCGGCATCAGTTGGAAGGCGCCGACTTTTTTAAAAATGGTGCGTCGCGAAAAAAATTCTTTGCGCACCATTTTAGTTGACGCCTCCACAAATTCTGCGCGTCGACCGGGTAATATCGCCGTGTGGAACGGGAAACCCAAAGGTTTTTTGAAAAGCGCCGTCACTGCAAACCAGTCCGCAATTCCGCCGACCATTGCCGCTTCCGTCACGAATAAAAATCCTTCTGCTAAAGTTGATTCTGGATAAGTGATTTTAAAGCCTACCGCGATCAGAAAGCAAAGCGCGGCGCATAATAAAGTTGTATCAGCGTTATTCCATCTGTTCACGGTTAGACCTCCTTAATAAACTATATGCTCAACATTAAACCGTTGCGCGTTATCGTCCCATTTAAAATTAAACTCGCCTTCTGGTTCAGACTCGCCATTCCAATACCACCTGCGATATTGAATGATAATTGTATCGTCGCGGCAAGTAGGAACATCATAAATTATCCCGCCGTCTTTTTTATAACCTTCATTGCTGTTAAAATAATTTTCGCTTATTTTTTTTGAGTCAATATAATTGACCCAGTTGCCATTTTTCTGCGTCCCCAAAATATTTAATTGAGTTCCGCAATAATTATGATATATGACGTACAATTTTATTCCGCCGTTATTTTCAATTTTGAAAATTTCTTTGTCGGAGCCGTCTAAACCTAAAATATAATTATTTTTGCCGCCAAATTTTATTGGCTTATCGGCAAAATCCAAATTAAAATCGTAGTTGCAGTATAAATTGTCGAAAATTGCCGTGCCTTTAGTGTAAGTTTTAATGGGCGTGCCGTCGTCGCTGTAATTAAATTCTTCAACGTAAGGCGTCCCACTGTTATAATTTTCGCCCCTTACAATAAATCCGTGATACGGCGCTTGAGCGGGAAAACCAACTTCACCGATTTTAACGATACGTGAAAAAGTCATAGCGGAGACGTTACCCGAGAGGAGAAACATTACCGCGAACATTACAGCCACTAATCCAAATTTTTTTAACGCCATAAAAACTTCTCCTCTCTTCAATGTCAAATTATTTATTGCCGCCCAATATTGCTTTACGCGCCAAGTCAACAGGAATAATTATAAACGCCATTGCAATAACGAACATCCATTCAGTAGCCGTCAAGCCGTAGCAACGCAAAATTGCGCCGCCGAAGTACGTCATTATAACTTGCACGACGACGATTAATCCCATAACTTTCAAAAATCCTGTATTGCCGCCGATATTGTCAAACAAATTCATTCTGTCAGTACGCGCATTGAACGCATTGAATACCGCCATAAAAATGAAGAATGCAAAATAACCTGTCAGCACGTACACGCTATCGCCGCCGAAAGTTACGTTGACGCCTTCAGGATTTATATCGCGGAAGTGACTGCGTGAAAAGTCCGTCAGCAGGAAAATTAAACCGACGACAAAACTGCAAAGCGCTCCCGTGCCGATAGCGCTGAACATGTAGCTGTTGACAATTTTTTCATCACGCTTTTTAGGCGGCTCATCCATATATCTATCAAGCGCAGGTTCACCGCCAAACGCTAACGCCGCTAATGTATCCATAACAAGATTGACCCACAAAATTTGCGTGATTGATAACGGATTTTCAAGCCCAAGTAACGGACAGATAAACGAAATTAAAACTGCGCCAACATTTATTGTCAGCTGGAAGATTATAAATTTGCGGATACTGTTAAAAATTGTTCGACCGTACAAAATCGCCTTGCCGATAGATTTAAAATTATCGTCGAGGATAACAATTTCGCTAGCCTCTTTCGCAACTTCAGTTCCGCCGCCCATTGCAAAGCCAACGTCAGCTTTTTTCAGCGCGGGTGAATCGTTTACGCCGTCGCCAGTCATACCGACAACTAAATTTAATTCCTGCGCCAATCTTACAAGGCGGCTTTTATCAGTAGGCAATGCACGGGCAATAACTCTAAGCTTAGGCAACGCCTTTTTAACTTCGTCGTCACTCATTGCGTTGAGTTCAGCGCTTGTGATAACAATAGCGTCGTCAATTTCAATCAAGCCCGCTTCTTTAGCGATAGCCTGCGCAGTTTCTTTACGGTCGCCAGTTATCATTACGACTTGCACGCCAGCTTGATGAACTTGTTCAATAGCTTTAATCGCGTCAGGTCTTACGTCGTCACGAATGCCAGTAACGCCCACGAAAGTTAAGCCGCTATTTGGAATTTCACCGTTAGTAACTTCGCCGTCGTAAGTGACAAGTGCAAGCGTACGAATGGCGCGGTTAGCAAGTTCATCAATCTTCGCGTTAATCGCCGCGTGATTGTTCAGCGGTTGACGTTGTCCATTGGCGTCGTAGTAGTAGGAGCATTTATCAAGCAGACGTTCAGGCGCACCTTTAATCAGCCATAAATTATAATCGCCGCTAACTTTCGCCATTGAATATTTTTTTGCGCTGTCGAAAGGAACTGTATCAACGACGGTTGCATTTGGCGCAGTGTCTTTGCCAATTAAAAATCCAAGTAAAGCTCTGTCAGTCATATTGCCGCCGACAATTTTATCGCCAGTTATGACCGCGCCGTTATTAAATCTGATTGAAAGTGATACAAGCGATTGAAGTTTTTTATTGAGTTTGTCGAAAGTCTCTGTAAAATTCGCCGTACCGTCAAGGAAGGTTACAACTTCCAACAAGCCTTTAGTAATTGTTCCCGTTTTATCGCTGAAAAGTAAGTTTAAACTGCCAGCCGTTTCAATGCCAGAAATTTTGCGAACTAGGACGTTATCTTTTAACATCTTGCCCATATTCTGCGCGGAAACGATTGAAATCATAAGCGGCAAACCTTCAGGCACTGCCATAACGATAATGATAACGGCAAGCATAACAGCGCCGACAAAATCATTTAACAGCGTCATCCAATCGGAGCAGTACGGACCAATTTTCGCCATATCCCAGCCGTTTTGAATGACGATTCTTTCAAACATAAACGCAACTGCAATGGCAATACCGCCAATGTAGCCGAACTTTGAAATTTGCCCAGCAAGGTCAGTTAATTTAACTTTTAACGGCGTGTCGCGGTCTTCGTCAATCTGCAATTCCTTAGCAATTTTGCCGTAAACTGTATTGTCACCAAGTGTAACGGTACGCATAACGGCAGAGCCACCAGCTACGACGGCGGCGCGGAAAACTTTATGCGGGTTGAGAAAATCTGTACTTTGCGCAGATTCGGCGTCAACGGCATCATTAGGCGCAGGAGTTTTAGCTTCTTCCTTAGCTTCGCCGTTCAAAATGGATTGGTCAACGTTGATTGAACCGTCAATAATTACGCCGTCAGCAGGAATTTTATCGCCCGTCTGCAAAAGTACACAATCGCCCATAGTTATATCGTTAATCGGAATTTCCGTCACGACGCCGTTGCGATAAACTTTGCATTTGATGAGTGATGCCTCACCTTGAAGTTTGCGGAAGGCGCTTTCATTGTTGTATTCTGAATAAGTTGAAACGAAAGTTGCCAGCAAAACTGCCATTGCAATGCCGACTGATTCGTACCATTCGGCTTTGCCCATAAAGGCGAAAATCACGTTGAGGATCAACGCGAAAATTAAAATTTTTATGATTGGGTCGTCGAAGTTGCCCTTTAGTTTGTCCCAAAAAGTTTCTCGCGCCTGTTCAGTTATGGAGTTGTCGCCGTACTTGGACTTCATCTCCTGAACTTGCGCATCAGTTAAACCTGTTATCTTCAATTAAAAGTCTCCTTAATAGTAGTGATTAGCTTTTAGCCGTCATTACGAATTACGCATTACGCATTCCTAATTAATTAAAACTTTCCTGCTTTTATGTTGCGGATAAGTTTTTCTGTTACAAGCAAAACAAAATCTTGTGACGTAATCGCCGTTTCTTCGTGAAATTCCGACGATAGGACGCGATTGTTGGAAATTGCGCGAATGCCTATGAAAGGTACGTTTGAACTTTTGCAAATCTGCGCGGCGGCTGAACCTTCCATTTCTTCACAAAGTGAGCCGTAAGTTTCATGAAGAAATTTAAAATGATCCATACCATTAAACCATGAATTAGCGCTAAAAATTGTTCCTGTCAACGTCACAAAATTTTTGTTGGACGCGGCAACGTCTTCAGCAATTTTTAAAAGCGTCGAATCTGCTAAATATTCTTGATAAAGTTGAAAATTTTTCGCGTCATTATCATAAGCGAAAGTTCCACGCATTTTTTGCGGAGTAATTTTAATGCCAGCGCCTTCTGGTGTATATTCGGTAATGTAAGCGCTACCATTGACAAATTTATTGCCGATGACAATCGAATTGATTTTAGCGTCTTCAATGTACCCGCCAGCAATTCCTTGATTTATGACGGCTATGGGATTGAAATTTTCAATGGCAAGCGCCGTCACTGCCGCTGAATTTTCCATGCCCTGTTCAGTACGCGCCACAATCACGGGATAATTTTTGTACGTTCCCGCAATATAAACGTAATTCAAAATTTTGTAGACGGCGGGATTTTTCAGCGCGTAAACAAATTTGTCAATCTCAACATTCATTGCGCCTTCAATTAAAATTGGGCGTTGACGGCTTTTATACGCTTTCTTAGCCGTCGGCAAATTTGAAACGTATCCTTCAAACTGCGAAGTAATTTGTTCATAAGTTGAAGTTTCCGCGTTGACAATCGGCGATAAAAAAATATTCGACGCAAATAAAATCGCCGCTATCAACATAAAAATTTTTCGTATCAAGAAAAATCACCCTAGCTTTTCACTAGTAAAACTTCCTCAATATATTTTTCAACGACAAGCAAAACAAAATCTTGTGACGTAATCGCCGCGTCTTGATAAAAACTTTGCGCAGTGATGCTATTGTTTGAAATTGCGCGAATACCGATGAACGGCACGTTTAAACTTTTGCAAATCTGCGCGGCGGCTGAACCTTCCATTTCTTCACAGAGTGAGCCGTACTTTGCGTGAATGAATTTAAGGTGGTCGACGCCTTGAAACCACGAATTAGCGCTAAAAATTGTTCCTGTCAACGTCACAAAATTTTTGTTGGACGCGGCAACATCTTCAGCAATTTTTAAAAGCGTCGAGTCAGCAAAATATTCTTGATGAAGTTGAAAAATTTTAGCGTCGTTATCATAAGCGAACGTACCGCGCAGTTCCTGCGAAGTAATTTTAACGCCAGCGCCTTCAGCTGTATTCGCGGTTACGTAAGCGCTACCGTTTAAAAATTTATTGCCGATGACAATCGAATTAACTTTAGCGTCGGCAGAATCTCCGCCAGCCATACCCTGATTTATGACGGCTATGGGATTGAAATTTTCAATGGCAAGCGCCGTCACTACCGCTGAATTTTCCATGCCCTGTTCGGTACGCGCCACAATCACGGGATAATTTTTGTACGTTCCCGCAATGTAAACGTAATTTAAAATTTTGTGGACGGCGGGATTTTTCAGCGCGTAAACAAATTTGTCAATCTCAATGTTAGTTGCGCCTTCAATCAAAATCGGACGTTGAAAGCTATTGTAATTCGACTCTTGCGGCAGTGAATTTAAAAATTTTATGAAAGTGCTGTCGCCTTCAAAATTCGTTAGCATTTCGTCAGATAAAATCGTATCGTCTTCAAGCAACGGTGAAAAATTTTTCTGCAACATAAAAAATTACGTCTTATTTGAAATGTTCGCTAAGTTGCGTTAAGTTAATATCCTTCGTGCCAGTACCGATAGCGTTAAACTTCCATTCATCGCCGCGCCTGTAAACTTCGCCGACAATCATTGAAAGCATTCCGTTATAATCTTCGCTAAGATTGAAGCGGCAAATTTCTTCGTTAGATTCATTGTCGACGACGCGAATAAAGGCATTGCGAATCATACCGAAATTTTGTTTGCGTTCCTGCGCACGGTAAATATTAACGACAAAAATAATTTTGTCGTAATCGCTAGGAAGTTTATCCAAGTCAACAAAAATCTGTTCGTCGTCGCCGTCGCCTTCGCCAGTCAAATTGTCGCCCATATGTTTAACGGCGTGTGAATAATGTTCAAGGTTGCCGAAGTAAACTAAATCGTCTTTATCAACGAATTTGCCTTTCTGACAAAGGAAAACTGACGCGTCGCAGTCAAAATCTTCCTTGCCGTTGAAAATTCTGCTGAAAAATCCCTGCGGCTGTTCGACTGCGTCCCAACCAAGACCAACCATTAACTTTGTGAGCTTTTTACCGTTGGACTTAACAAGGCTAATTTTCTGTCCCTTCTTCAAATTTACTGCCATTTTGTACACTCCCTTCAAAAGTGAAAAGTGATAAGTGACAAGAAATTTGTATCAAAAAACTTATCACTTATCACTAACTGCTATTAACTACTGACTACTTACCACTAAATACTTACTAAAAATTTATCCAACGTTGACGCCGTAATTTCTGCCGAGCGCTGCCAGTCCGCCTTCAAATCCTGAACCGATCGCGTTGAATTTCCATTCGCCGCCGTGACGATAAAGTTCACCGACAACGACTGCCGTTTCAATGGAAAAATCTTCCGTCAAATCGTAGCGGATTAACTCTTCACCGTTCGCCGCATTTACAACGCGGATGAAAGCATTTTCGACTTGACCGAAATTTTGTTTGCGCTGATCGGCTTCATAAATCGTGACGGTAAAGTCAATCTTTGCAATGTTCGCGGGAATTTCGGCAAGATTAATTTTAATCTGTTCGTCGTCGCCTTCACCTGCGCCAGTCAAATTGTCGCCCATATGTTCGACAGAGCCAGAAGAATGTTTTTTGTTGCCGTAGAAAATGAATTCGCCGTCGCTAGGAACTTTGCCACTTTCGCCGAGCATAAAAACTGACGCGTCCAAGTCGAAGTCACTGCCGCCGTCATAACGTTTCACGTCCCAGCCAAGACCTACCAGAACTTCCTTTAAGCCAGGATTAGTTTTCGTCAAATCAACTTTCTGACCCTTTTTCAAACTTACTGCCACAAATATTCCTCCTTAAAAATTATTTACAAAATTATCGTTTAAAACGCGCATAATTTATCACAATTTCTGTTTCTTTGCAACCCCCGATTCAAATTGCTAAGATTCAGCGCCGTTATTCCTGCAAAAAATTTTGTATACTCTTCGACAACTCAACAAATTTTTCAGAAAAAATTTTTCTGCCCACTTGCATTTTTGGAATTGGTAATGTACAATCTTTTCAATCTACTAAAAAATTTTGCAGTAAACTTTTTAGGAAAAAAGTTTTTCAAGGTGTTAAGTTTTTTTTATCGCCAGTCGATAAGTTTCTAAGGAATGCTTTTTATTTATTTATCTCAGGGAGGGAATTACAATGTCACTTCAGATTAATAGGAGTTTTGCCGCCATTAGCGATGGCGCTCTGCAATCTTACCATTCAAATCAGACTACAATGGGTAAATCTATTACCCGCGTTTCTACTGGCAAACGTGTCAATACCGCCGCTGATGACGTAGGCGCTTATGCCTCCAGTCACAGACTTAAGGCTGACTCTGCCGCATACAACGCCCTTTATAGAGGTGTCCAAAGCGGTGCTACTTATCTTAATGCCGCCGATAAAGCGATGACTTCTATTGTTGATATGTTGACTGCTATGCGCGAAAAAGCGCTCGAATATCAAACCACCGACAATGATGATCAGAAAACAGTTCTTGAAAATGAATTTAATGCTCTTTATGACGCCGCCAAATCTGCTGTATATACTAAAGTCGGCACAAATGATTCAATGCTTACAGATGGCGGTGAATTTTCATTCGTTACTGGTCTTCAATCTAGTAGCTCTGCAGAAGAAGTTGACTTGAGCAACGCACCTTCCGATGTCAAAACTTTCACTGTTTCTAGTAGTTACACGCTTGATGGTCTTGATAAAAGCTCCATTTCATACTATAAAGCATCCACTGAAAATAGTGATGGTACTCTTGTTATTGCTGATAAAACTTATACTTTGACTATACAAAGCAACACTAACAAACTTCTTGATTTAGCAGGTCAATCTGTTGGCGATGTTTGGGCCATTAAGGATAGTGGTGGCAATATAGTTGGCGCTTACAAGGTTGATAGTGCTAATGTCGCTATAGATTGGGATATTGAGAGTTACAAGCCATCTGATACTAATACTATA
>JAFSUE010000125.1 GCA_017445435.1 Selenomonadaceae bacterium
AATCGCCATTAATTTTTCTTCCAATTTCATTTTAGACAACTCCTTAAAAATTTTTATCAAAGTTTAATTTTTCGTTTCTGCTTATTATACGGTAAAGCGGAAAAAATATTAAGGGCGTCTAAAAATTTTTTTAGTCAGTAGTTAGTAGTTAGTAGTCAGTAGTTTTCATTACGCATTGAAATAGCTTTTGCGTGGGCGGTCAAGCCTTCGACGTTGGCAAGCTTTATAATGTCGTCAGCAACGTTTTGTAAATCTTGGCGCGAATATGAAATTAAACTCGTGCGTTTCAAAAAAGTTTCGACGTTCAGCACCGAATAAAATTTAGCCGTGCCGCCAGTAGGTAAAACGTGATTAGGTCCAGCGAAATAATCGCCCAACGGTTCAGGCGAATTTTCACCGATGAAAATTGCACCTGCGCTTTTTATTTTCGGCAAAAGTTCAAATGGATTCTTCGTCAAAAGTTCAAGATGTTCAGGCGCAGAAATATTTGCAAAGTCAATCGCGTCGTCAAGATTTTTCGCAATGACGATTAAGCCGTTACTTTCAATCGACGCAGCGGCAATTTCTCTGCGCGGAAGTTTTTCAAGTTGCAATTCCACCTGCGCGGAAATGTTTTCAGCAAGATTTAAATCAGTCGTGATGACGATACTGCAAGCCAGCGGATCATGTTCAGCTTGGCTCAACATATCGGCGGCGGCATAAATTGGATTGGCGCTTTCATCGGCGATAACCAAAATTTCACTCGGTCCAGCTAACATATCAATATCACAATGCCCATAAACTTCCTTTTTGGCAAGCGTGACGAAAATATTGCCAGGACCAGTAATTTTATTTACGCGCGGAATTGTTGCCGTACCAAATGCCATTGCCGCGATAGCTTGCGCTCCACCGATTTTAAAAATTTTATCAGCGCCAGCAAGTTTAGCCGCCATTAAAACGTAAGGATTAATTTTTCCGCCTTTCGACGGCACGCACATAATAATTTCATCGACGCCAGCAACTTTCGCGGGAATAACATTCATTAAAACGCTTGACGGATAAGCCGCCAGACCGCCTGGAATGTACACGCCGACACGTTCAAGCGGAATGATTGATTGTCCTAGAATTGAACTTTTGCCGCGATAAGTTATCCACGATTTTGGCAACTGTTCAACGTGATAGCTACGAATATTTTCAGCGGCGCGTTGAAGTGACTTTAAAACGTCATTATCAACTTGACTTTCAGCGTTTGCAATTTCTTCGTCCGTCACTAAAAAATTTTCCGCGCAGATTTCGACGCCGTCAAATTTTTTCGTGTAGTCGATAACCGCCGCGTCACCGTTTTTTCTTACGTCGTCAACAATTTTTTTCACAAGCTCCGACGCCGTTAAATCTTTACCAAAAATTTTTTTATTGAAGTCACGAATTTTTTGCGGCAACTCCACTTCGTCAAAAGGTTTTTTCTGCAAAAGTTTTTCAACTTCACTTCGTCCGACTTCCGCGCAATTTATAATTTTCACAATAAAACATCTCACCTTATAAATTTTGAATGGATTATACCGCATCTTGAAAATGTTTGAAAGTACGGTTGACAAAATTTGTTATAATAAAATTTTTCAAAGTACGAATTTCTATGCTATAATAATTTTAGGAAGGTGACTTATATGTCAATGAAAAATGTTGAAAAATTTATTGACAAAATTGGTGAAAACGATGAACTCTTGGCGGAATTGAAGGCGAAAGGCAACCCCTATTCAAAGTTCGACAAGTACAGTTACGCTGAATATATTCTGGCGCCGATGGCTGAAAAAATGGGCGTGCCGTTTTTCGTCGAAGAGTGGGTAGCTTGGCGCGAAGATATGTTGGAAGGCATTTTGTGTGAAATTGAAAATAAACATGCAGGGAAATAATTATGGACTTAGCGAAAAAATTTTTAGCTGAAAATTTGCCAGACAAGGCGCTTGAACGTTTGAAAAAAATTCTGCCGACGGTAAATCCTTCTGATGAATGGAAAGTTCACGAATTGATTGGCGCGGCGTTTCACGATCTTTGCGACGCTGAAGGCGCGGTACAGGCAAGCTTGAACGCGGCTAAAACTGATTTAATATTGCGTACACAGCGGCGGCATTTTTCAAATTATATTTTTGCACTTCATTATTTGAACGTCGACGCAGAAATTTTATTTGACGCGGCGAAAATTTATAATTCGTTGTATCGTGACGCCGAACAAAACTACTCACTACTTACTACTCACTACTCACTAAAAACAATTAATGTAGCTTTTGTAGCGCCGCACTTTTTAGATTCGTCTTCAGCTAGATTTTATGAACCGCTTTTGACTTTGTACGACAGAGAAAAATTTTTCGTGACGGCGTGGAGTTTGTCTAATGACGAAGACGACTTCACTAAAAAAATTCGCCGCAGTGTCGACGGCTACTTTGACGTATCGGAAATAAGTTTTGAGGAGACCGCGCAGAAAATTCATGACGTTGGCGCGGATATTTTATTTGACTTGGGCGGACATACTGAAGGCGGCGCGACGTTGCAAATTGCCGCTTATAAACCTGCGCGGGTACAAATTTCTGGCATTGGCTACTTTGACACGACTGGGCTTGATGCGATAGATTTTTACTTGACGGACAAATTTTTAATCGACGGTAGCAAAAACTTTTTCACTGAAAATATTTTGACGCTGGAAAGTGCCTTCGCCTTTAAGCCTAATAAAAAAATGGCGCGTGCTAAGGAAATTTTTTTACGGACGCCGCATAAAAATTTTACTTTCGGCTGTCTAAATAATTTTATGAAAATCACGGACGAATATTTAAACTGCGTCAAAAAAATTTTAGCCGCCGTGCCGAATGCCAAAATAATTTTCCGCGATACGACGCCGCTAAAAAGCCGTCAAGTTGCGTTGACTGAAAAAATTAAAAGTGCTGGCTTGCCGATTAATCGCGTTGAAATTTTTTGTGGACGCAATGAATTTTTCGATGACTACGCGCAGATTGATTTAATGCTGGACACTTTCCCTTACACTGGCGGAATGATGACGGCGCTTGCAATTTATTTTGGCGTACCAGTGCTGAATTTATGCGGAAAAATTCATAGTCAACGGCTCGGCGCTGAAATGTTGCAACTTGCTGGGCTTGAAAATTTTATCGTCACAAATGCTGATGACTACATAAATTTTGCCGTGAACTTCACGAAAAATCCTACAAAAATTTCACCTGCCGCGCAGTTGTTCGACGTAGAAAATTTTGTCGCGAACTTTTACGCCGCATTGGAAGGGACGATTAATTTTGATTGAACGTCAAGGAATATTGCAATTTGTGCCGCCGAATTTTTCAGCAGAAGCAACAGCGCTTGTCATTGAATCAGAAAAATATTTGCCGCCACTTCGTGAACTTATGCCAGCCGCTGAAATTGCGTTGCTAACGTCGGAGTATTCGTCACAGCTTGAAAAATTTTGTCACGAATTAAAAGTTGACGTGATGAAAGGAGATTATCTTCGCGGCGCGTTACCGATTGAACCGAAAATTTTCGACGTGATAATTGCTGATGACTGCTTGACAAATTCGCTAGACACGTACCAAACGTTGGCGGAATTGAATCACCTGCTGAAAGACGCAGGATTTTTATTGACGCAATTTTACAACGCGCGATTTATCGGAATGCTTGAAAGTTTGCGGCTCGGACAATTCCCAACGCATGAGCAAAAATTCTGGGCGAAGTGGGACGTTGTAAAACTTTTGAACGACGCAATTTACAAAGAAATTCACTTTATGCCAGCTGAAAAAGTTGACGCGAATGTTGATGAATGGGTAAATTTTGGTTTTGACAACTTCAATGACGATTTGCGTACAAAAATTTGGTACGTGAAGGCTTGCAGGTGTGAAGCTGAAGTTGCCGCGCTGAAAGAATTTTACAGCGAAGATGTACGCGCCGAATTGTCCCGCTTGCTACATAGAATTGAATATAACATTGACGTTGATGAAAATTTTTCGCGCTTGGTCGAACTTCGCCGCCGTGAAAATATTTTCGACGATTATTTATTTGACTTCATCGCGCAAGTTGTCATTCACGAAGACGCTAGAAAGTTCATCATTGAGCGATTATGAAAAAAGTTGCAAACTGAATTGAGTTGTGCTAGACTTCAAAAGTTGGTGAGATTATGAACAATCAACGCGGTTTAGCGACGTTTGAAATAATTTTGGTCGTGATGATAATTGCCGTTTTGACGACGGTTGCCGTACCTAAAATGGCGCGGCTTGTCGATAAAGTTCAGCTTGATTACGAAATGAAAATTTTTTTGAGTACGTTAGACTTTGCCAAGTCATTAAATAAGAATGCCTTTTATAATGGTGAAATTTTTCAATACACGGACTTAGATAAAGTTAGCATGGTGCAAATTAATATCATTGAAAATTTGCGGCGCTATGAAGTTAAACAGGATAGCGAAGTTCTTAAATATCACGATTTGCCAAAAAATTTTTCAATAGCTGATAATCTGAATGGAATAATTTATTTTACAAAATCTAACAGCGGACACGTTACGCTAACTTCAAAATTGGGCGATAAGCGCTACATTTATATTGACAGCGTTGGACGTTGGAGCGGCGCCAATCAGGAGCGTTATCAGTGAATCAGCGCGGCTATATGTTAATCAGCGTGGTATTTTTAACGTTGATTGTATCGTTTATCGCGGCAATGACTTTGCAAGCGATGACACGCGCTAAAAATTCTGACGCGGCACTTAGACTTCATGCAATAAATTTAGCCAATGAACAGTTCGCGTTGATTGAAAGCGGCTCTACTAAAAATATTCCTGCCGAAGATTTAAAAAGTTATGGGCTTTATCGCAAAGGCGCTGAAAAAATTCTTACAGAATTTCACGTGACAAAGTCAATTAGCGGTAGCGGCAAGTTGCGCAAAGTTAAAGTCACCGTCACTTGGAATGAAAATTCTTTGGACTTTGAGAAAAATATTTGGCTTAATGAATAGCGAAAAAGGTTTTGTACTGATTGAGTTCGTGATAGCGTTGCCGCTGGTGCTTATGCTTTTGTACGGGCTAAGTCAATCGACGTTCACAATTTTTTCTACGGCGAAAAGTCAAGCGGCAGATTACGTTTTGGAAGTCGAGGCGCAGGACGCTTTAACGCGCATTGTTGAAGATTTGCGGGCGGCATCGTCAGTCGAGATAAAAAAACGTTTTGGCGATAAAGATATTTATACGCTGATAATAAATTATCACGCCATTAGATACAATACAATTGTGGACGCAGGAAGAATCGTTGACATAATCGACACGCGCGTTTACAGGGTGAGTAATTCGTACAAACTGCAAGCCAAGCGAAAAGATGACAACGGAAATTTTAATCCAATGACTGGCGGAAATTTTTTTGGCGACACGGTTATAACTTCCCTGCAATATTCTAAGCTTGACGAAAAAGTTTTACGCATTGAACTTGAAATGGAAAGTTTAGCGACTGGGCAGAGTATAAAAATTTCGACGGCGGTATATATGCCAGCTTGCGAAAAAATAGAATTTCTTAGCTTATGAATGAAAAAGGTTTTTTCACGCTGATAGGAATTTGTTTCCTGCTAATCGCGGCAATTTTAGTTAAGGGCGTGCAGGAGTCTGAAAGAAATTATTCTTACGTCACGCGG
>JAFSUE010000011.1 GCA_017445435.1 Selenomonadaceae bacterium
GCAGACAAAGCCGCAACTTTGTCCTTGATTTTGTTGGTGCATTTGTAAATCAATTGAAACATTTAAAACACTTCCCTCCGAAACCTTCAGTTTGGTTTCATTTATGAATTTTATCACTTTTTAGCCTATGTGTCAAACATCAATGTCGACGATACGCCGAATGACGAAAATCCCAATGATTTCCATGATAATTGCTACAACAACTGCCATTCTTCCCATTGGTTCTTCAAAAATTATCATAAAATTATCGTGGTTGAAAAAGTACATAAATGCAGCAGTAACGAACGGTAACAACAGCAAAACTATTGCAGACAATCTGCCTTGCGCGGTCAAGGAGTTAATTTCGCGTTTCATTCTGATTCGCTCGTTAATCGTGTCGCTGATTGAATCCAACACCTGCGCTAAGTTGCCGCCAATTTCGCGCTGAATCAAAACGGCAGTGACTACCAAGTCAAAATCAGAACTTTCAACACGTCGCGCCATTTGTTCAAGTGAATCATCAAGGTTTAAACCCATTGAAACATCATTCGTAACTTTTGCAAATTCTTCACTAATCGGCGGTTCCATTTCCTTCGCGATAATGTCCATTGCCTGCTGAAAACTATAACCTGCGCGGAGAGCATTAGCAACAGTCGTCAAACAATCGCTAAGTTGTTCAGTAAAAGCATTGCGACGGTTATTGATACGAATCAGAATCAACAGCCAAATAACGGTAGGCGTTGCCAAAATTCCAATCAGCGCGAACTGTTTATTGAGCGTCAGCATAAATACTAATACGCCAGTCAACGCGGCACTAAGAATTTCAATGATGATGAATTCCGCGCCTAAAATCGGAATGCCAGCGCGTTGCAAAAATTTTTCTGGCAGTTGCGTCAAACTAAATTTTGTAAGCGGTTTAGAAATTCGCTGAATGAATGGGTAAATCTTAGCTAAGACGCCTTCATCTTTTTCCAGTCTAGCTTCATCAGTAGCCGTATGACGGCGCAGTCTGTGAAAAATATCTGTGCTATGAAATTTCCGCGCGTACAAGAATATTAAACCGACAAGGCAAAATGTAAGTAGCGCCATTAAAATTGATACAGCTAAAATCATAACGTTACCTTTCGCCCGTGATGATGCCTTCAGCGATTTTGCGCAGATTTTTCATCATCAACGAATCTTTAGGCAAACTTTTACCAAGCCGCCCGCTATTTGCCAGTGAAATCATTCTGTATTCATTCGGCAAAATGTCGCTGACGTGGTAGCCCAATTTTTCCTCAATCTTCAAGCGTTCTTCCTCCGTACAAGGATTGACACGAGTGAACACAGGGTAAATCCTTTTTTCATCACCTGCCTCCATAGATTTTGAAACCTCCAGCGCCTTTTTCATGTGCTGAATTTCAAAGCCGTTGTTAATCATTGCCATAACGACGACGGTATCAGACAGTTGAGTCATCGCAACAGACACGGGATTAAATCCTGCGGGCAAGTCAATCAGCACGTACCTAAACAAATTGCAAGTCAATCGTATAACGTCAGCTAAGCTATCAACGTCGACAAGTTCCGCGTACTCTGGACGGTCAGGACTGCTTAATAAATAAAGATGATGACTAAGTCGGTAAAAGTACGGCTTGAGATTTAACGGATTGAGTAGCTTAATGTCCTGCGTTACCTCAACGATTGTTTGTTTAGGTTCAATGTCAAAGAAGATTGGCAAGTCGCCAAATTGTAAATCGGCGTCAATCAGTGCAACTCTTTCGTCGCTTTCTTCGGCAATAATCTGCGCCATAAGTGCGGCGGCAGTTGTACGACCAGCACGACCTTTTGGGCTGAAAAAAGAAATTATCCTTGACAAGCCAGGTTTGCCGCGTTCGGTGTACAAGTGAATTGCATCAAGAATATCTTGAGTAGTAAACGGCTTTAAAATGCAACCCAACGCGCCAGCCGCGATAACATTCATTGCAATATCAGCGTTCCAATTTGAAACTAGCCCTAAAATTTTTGCGTCGGGAAATATATCGACGAAAATGGGAATATTGTTTAGCGTTTCGGGATCGTCGACGTTGACTAAAAACAAATTCGGTTGAAAAACGCTACTTTGTCCAACAGCGTCTTGAACATTTTTAAACGTCGCGGCAAGATTAAAATCAGTCGAACTTTTCAGCGTGGCGATCATATCGTCAAGCATTGTCGGATCGTCTTCAACTAAAATAACTTGGTACGTCATTCAACTCACCTTTTACCGAAAAGAAACGCTAAAATTCTTGAGAAAAAGCCAATGCCCGCCGTCTGTACGCCTTGAATTTGTGTATCAGTCTGCAATTTACGATTGGTGTACTTGCCCGTCAGTTCCCAAAAACTTTTTGTCAATCTTGAATCAGGAGCGCAGAACATAAGCGGCAAGCCTTGATTGATAGATTTCATAGTAGCGGGGAAGTCATTCGGCAAGCGATGATAAAAAGTTTCGCCAATAAGCCGTTCAACGTCATGACTTTCAATTAATTTTTGCGAATCAGCGCGGTTTTCTACCAATCGAATTTTGCTTTCTTCGTAATTAAACCTTATCAGTGTGTCGTAGCCGATTTTAAAATTTTTCAGCGCAGGTAGGAAGTCAATAACGCCGATAAAGTTAATTATCGTGCTGATGTCCAGCATTGCCAAATTTAAAGCACTGAACGCCGAGTTCAAATCAAGTACGACAAAATCAAAGTACGTCAACTGCTTGACGATATTTTCAATTCGCGCCACGTTAGCTTGGTAGGCGTCGTACAAATAAAATGGCGGCGGCATAACGGCGAAGGTTAAATCTTCGTGTTCATAAGTAATTAGAAAATCTTTCACTTCAAAGGAATCAGCATTTATTTGCATTGCTCTTTGTGCGGTAGCTATCGATTGTTTTGAGGTCAACTTCAAGTAATTCAAAACGTCACCAAATTGTAAGTCAAGGTCAACTAGGCAAACTTTGTAACCTTCCTTAGCCAATCCAGCCGATAAATTTATAGCCGTCACGGTCTTTCCAATGCCTGGCGTCGTACTGAAAATGCTGATTATTATACTGCTTCTTTCTTCAGCCATAAGTATCTAGCCAAGTTTATTTCAAATACTGGCTGCCTCCTTTCCATTTCCGTATCTAAAAAAGTTAGTCAACGTAGTCACTGCTAACGTCAACATCATTCATAGAATTTTTTTCGTCTCTCCCTTCTCTATAATGATTTTCCATTTGTTCGGACATTCTAGCGCGGGAAGTTTCATTTTCTCCGACAATGTACGGTGTCACGAGAATAATTAACTCCTGCTTGTCTTTTGTGGTTGAAGAATATTTGAAAAATTCACCGATGATAGGTATATCGCCTAAAAGCGGAATTTTATTAACAATTTTTCTTTCAGAAGAATCCATCAACCCGCCAATAACCATAGTCGTACCAGATTTTAAACTTACGACGGAATCTGCGCGGCGCGTTGAAATGATAGGATTATCGCCAATGTATTCACCGCTGATATTGCTGACTTCGGTATAAATTGTCGATACGATATTATTTTGAGAATCGACAATCGGCTTGAACTGCAAAATAATTCCGTAGTCCCTAAACTTTATATAAACTTTATCGTTGGAATCATAATAAGTGTAGGGAATTTCGCCGCCGATTTGAATAGTAGCCTGTTCGCCGCTCAACGTCATAACGCTGGGACGTGACAGAATTTTAGCCTTATTATTTGTAATCAACGCGCTTATCTGCATATTTATATCAGCGTGTCTTTCAGATAGCCAACGCAAAGGATTATTTCGGAAAGGTGTATCGGCATTACCTCGCGTGAGAGATTCGCCTACTGAAAAAACGCCAGGAGCACTACTTGGGCTACTGTTACCATACAAAATTCCTAAGTCCTTAGCGTCGCTGGAATTGATAGACAAAACTTGCGCTTCAAGGCGAATTTGCGTCGGGTGCAACATCTGCAAAAGGTCAATGACGTTGCCAGAATCTTGCACTTTATCAGTGTTCGTTAAAATCGTGTTTGAATCATCCTCAGTAGCAGATTGAGTGCTTAACTGCGGATTTATGGTACTGCCGAAGTTCAAGCTACTTTTACTGCCGCTTTCCGCGTAAAGCCGCGCAACTTGTATGGCGTGGTTACGTTCAAATTGATTCTCAACAGTTCCAGTCAAAAGTACGCGCTTTTCAACCATTTTCACGTGAACATTTGGCAAGTTGATAGCCTCTTCAATCAAACGCGCCGTTCTATCTTCGTCAGTAGCTACGTTAATAATAAATTCGTGGCGTACATTGTCAGTCGTCCATACAAAAATATTTGTCGTGCCAGCTTTTTGGGCGACGATTAAAAATTCATTCAGCGAATCGGGAACTTGAACAACTTTAGCAACTTCAGCACTGCCGACGGCAATTCGCGTAATGTTCAAATCCATTTTCATATATCGCGAAGAATGGGCGTCAATATCCACAAATTCAGCCGCGCTGGCACAGTTAAACCACGCCATAAAAATAAAAGCTAAAATCGATAAAAATAAATTTTTCATTGCGCAGAGGCTTCCTTATTCGACGAATTATCATTTGGATTTTGAACGACTTCAGCGCCATAAATAATTTCAAATTTTGGGGTAGTGTCTGCAGGTGGCGTTTCAACAGGTTTAGCAGATTCAACAGGTTTTGCAGGTTGCGCAGGAGTTACAGGCTCTTCCTTTTTAGGTGGCGCATTGGCAGAAATTAGCGTGTAGTCAATTTCATCTACGTACATATCGGTAGGCTTGGACGGTCTCAACATTAAGTAGATGTCGCCCAACTTTGCCGCTGATACTAACTTCAACGCCTCCTGCGGTCGAAGTGCTAAAGTTGCAATGGACGGACTAGCAACAGCCGCATTTGGATTTTTATTGCCATTATCATCTTTTTCAATTTCATTGCGATCCATACTTTGATTTATGCTAAGCAACAAAATATTTTGAAGGATAATGCTAGTGGTAGCGCCGACGTTATTATTTTCAACAAGTAGCAAGTCGACGTAATCGCCAGGCTTAGCAAATCCAGCAACGCCAGTTATATTGTTGACGTTGATTGAAACTGCGCGGCAGTCTGGCGGAATTGCGCCGACGAAACCTGATTGTTCCGAACTAAGATAAAGTTTTCTTTTAGTGATGATGTCGCCCGCAAGAATATTTATTCGCGCAGGTTTATCAATTACTTCAGAAAGTGAAGTTATCGCGCCATTTGGTACGCTGTCCGAAGGGACTTCCTTAACTTGTACCATACTTTCAGAAATATTAACGCGGGGCGCAATGTCAGATTTTGCAACTACAACGGTAGTGACGCGCGGCAAGTCGACGGTTATAGTTTTGGGCGTCACGTTTTCATTTTCAACGTTGGCAAATCTTGTCAAGAAAACGTAAAGTACGACGAACATTAAAACTGCCGCGATAGCTGCTAATGTTAAAACTTGTCTAAGGTTTAAGTTATTGAGATAGTCTAAGATTCTAGAAAATAATTTTGAAAACATTAAAAAGCCTGCTTCAATTTTTTAAATCTTGTAAAATGCGTGCCTTATCTCGAATCATTTACGGCTCGCCTTATGTCTGTTGATTAATTGACCGTACAATTTTAGGTTGTGAATATTTTAGCACACTAATTTAATTTGTCAACTAATTCAGAATTTCTAGTCACAATAGAAATTGCACTTAGCAACCAGTGACGATTAAGGGAACAAGACTTTAACGAAGTCAGCCGTTTTAAGATTAGCAATAATGCGTAATGTTTTTTATGCAGTGATTTTCGATAAAATATAAAAATCCTGTCTTCAACGTGTAATTTTATTCTTGTTCTACGTATACACCGTTTTAAAAAAATTTTACGCCTTTCAGTTAATTAAGCTTATCTACAAAAGATTTTTAACGGCGTCACTGATTCGCCGCGCTACATAAACATTGTTCATAACGTACAAATGGATTCCGTCCACGCCGTGCGCCAAAAGGTCAACAATTTGATTCAGCGCGTAGACAATGCCAGCTTCTTGAAGTGCATCGGAATTGTCGCCGTACTTGTCAAGAATTTTTCTGAACTTGACAGGCAACGACGCGCCGCAAATGTTCACCATACGTTCAATTTGTTTTTTCTTCGTCACGGGCATAATTCCCGCCTCAATCGGTACGTCGACGCCAAGCGCAGAAATTTTTTCACGGAAATAGTGGAAGTGATTGTTATCGAAAAATAATTGAGTGATAAGCCCATCAACTCCCGCGTCGACTTTCGCTTTCAAAAAATTTAAATCCGCGTCGAAGTCCGTTGATTCGGTATGCCCTTCTGGATAGCAGGCGGCGTAAATTTTGAACTTACTGCCAGTCTTTTCGCGTATGAATGAAATTAAATCGACGGCGTGCGGAAAAATATTTTTCGGCTCAACGTTGGGAACTTTATCGCCGCGCAGTGCTAAAATTGAGTCAATGCCGCGCAGTTCAAGTTGCGCCAAAATATTTTCAACTTCGCCTTTATCAAGATTTATGCAGGGGATATGCGCCACGCTTTTTTTGTGGTACTTATCCTTAATCGCGGCGGCAACTTCAATCATACGAGCGCTAGCATTGGTACTTGAACCACCTGCGCCGCAAGTCACGCTTATAAAGTCAGGATTTAAATCCGTCAAGCCGTCCAAAGTTTTATAGATAACGTCGACTGGCATATCTTGACGCGGTGGGAAAATTTCAAATGAAAAATTTGCCTTCAAAAATTTTTACCTCCCAAAATTTTTAAAGTTTATTAGGTGGTGTTGAATAACTAAGTACTGATAAAAAATAAAGGAAATTACGCGGCATTTCAGCGCCCTGTGGACTTGGATGCAAAAGAACACAAGGACGCGAAATTTCTTTTGCGCCAAAGAAAAAGTAGTTTAACTTAAAAATATTTTTTTAAGTTTTACTTTACAAACAATTCCTAACCTAACATAGCTTCGACTACTGGACGACCAAAATAAACGATACAGCCCATTATAACTATGAACGGCAGGAAAACTTTAATGGCGAATTGCATAATTTGACTTTCGACGCCGCGCAAACCTACTGCCGCTACGCCAATGGCTATTGACTGCGGAGAAATAATTTTACCTACACACGCGCCAGCCGCATTTGCCGCCGCTAACCATGCTTGCCCAATAGAACTTGCACCTATTACTAACGCTGAATCAGCTTGCAACTTTCCAAAAAGTACGCCACTTGTCGTAGCAGAGCCCGTTATAAATGAACCTGCCGCGCCAATCAACGGCGAAATTACTGGATAAAATGATCCTGTTGCCTCAACCGTCGTTGTTGCCATTGTCGTTATCATTCCGCTGTAGCCCATTACTCGCGCAGTTGCAATTATCGTGATCATCGTTATGAACGTCGGAATGAGCGTTTTAACCGTCCTGTTTAATACGCTCAACATATCCTTGACAGTTGCGCCTTGTACGAAACCCGCAATTATCGCCGAAGTTAAAATTAATGTACCTGGCGTAACAATCCACGTGAAAGTATAAAGTCCCGCGCCTTCGCCCGTGTAAATCGCTATTGAAGTTTTAACCTGACTTAAAAATTCGTGAACTGGCGGAACAAGTTTTGAAGTTAAAATCAAGAATACAAAAATTAAAATGAATGGCAACCAAGCTTTAACGCCTTTTTCAAAGGTTATGTCCGATTTTTCCTCTACAGCTTGAATTTGATATTCTGGATCTTTGACAGGGAACATTTTAGCGTAGACGATAATTAAAGCCATTGAACAAATTGCACCTGCGACGCCTGATAATCCTTCGCCCATAAAGTAACCTGCGCCGAGTGCTGGCAGTAAAAATCCTAAGCCTGCGACAAGACAAAGTGGAATCATTCCTCTTAACGCTTTAAATGAGCCGCCAAATGTCACGAGCATTAAAAACGGCATGATAATCATCATAAAGCCAAGTTGAATTGTAGCGAACGTTGCAATTTGCGCACCTTCAAAGCCCGTCAACTGCGCTAACGTCGTAAGCGGCAATCCGATTGAACCGTATGACGATTGAACTGCATTTGACAAAAGACAAACTATGATAGCTGAAATTGGATTGATGCCGATACTTGCCAACATTGAGCCGCCTATTGCAACCGCCGTTCCAAATCCTGACATACATTCCAAAAATCCGCCGAATCCCCACGCTATCAATAAAATTATTACGCGTTGATCCGTGCTGACGGAGTTTAACATTTCCTTGATTGTCTCAATGCCTTTTGTGTACACCGACAAATTGTAAGTGAAAATCGCAGAAATGATAACCCAGATGATTGGCCAAATTGCAAGCGTACCGCCTTCAAGTGCCGCCGTGAATGTGTCCATTAATGGCATTCCGAAAATGTTTGCCGCTATAATAAAAGCAATTATAAGTGCTACTGAACATGCCTGATACGCTGGCAATTTTAAGACAATCAGCGCGATTATCAACCATATTATCGGCGCCAATGCGGCAAAAAACAGAGTACTCAAAACCTCATCCCTCTCCTAAAAAAATTCCCTCAACCTACCGTACAAAAAATTTATACGTACAAACTTCGTAAGTTATTTTATATCATTATTTAATATCATTCAATAATTTTTGAAAAAGTGTCTTAATATTTTTTTACTTGCAACGTATAAAGAGCAGAAAAAATTTTTTAGGAGGAAATTAAAATGACAAACGAACTTTTGAAAAGTGAAATGGTAAATATGAACGATGAAACATTTCGGCAAAAATTTTTTACTACCGAAGGTCGAATTAATAGAATGACCTACTTAAAACGGAATTTATTTTTATTTTTTATGATATTTGCAACATTATTTGCGATAGAATTTTTTGGCTTTATCGCCGACCTTTCACCAGCTGGAATAAATATCATTTGTAAC
Organism: Selenomonadaceae bacterium; assembly: GCA_017445435.1. Classification (GTDB taxonomy): domain Bacteria; phylum Bacillota; class Negativicutes; order Selenomonadales; family Selenomonadaceae; genus Quinella. Next base: position 8,865 of record JAFSUE010000011.1, read on the forward strand.
ATTGCAATGATTTTATTCCTTGTACCAAGCTTTTGTTTGGACGTTAAGCGCTTACACGATCTGGGCAAGGACAGCACATTAGCAAAAATCTTTTTGGGATTTTCAATTTTTTCAGCCGCGTACAACTGGCATTTACCAATAGCTATAGGATTGACACCAATAGAAATTGTCATCTCGATTGCGTCATTGGGCTTTGCATTCTACCTGCTCTTTGCTAGAGGTGAGGACAACGCAAACCAATACGGTACAGCTCAATAAATCGCAATAAGATAAATTCAAATTCACCAACCCTTTAAACCCCTAACATATAAAAAAATTCCTCCATTGCGGAGGATTTTTTTGTGGCGAAAATTTTACAGGCGTAAAAAATTTTACAGGCGAATTTTTAAAGTTGTAGTGGAATTTGGCTTGCACTCAAAATTTCTTTCTTCAGGAAGTGACACGCGCAGTAAAAATTTATCGTTGCGAAGTTCATCGGGCGGAATATCAGTTTGATTTTCTGAAACTTGCGGCGGCGAATTTTCAGCAGTAGGATTTTCCGCCGTCGAATTTTCAGTTGCAGAATTTTCCGTAGCGGCAGGACTTTCAGCAGTTGAATTTTCAGCAGTCGAAGGCGCGGCAGTTGATTCATTTGCCGCATTGTCTGCAGGTTCAGCGTAAGCCTTATTTATCCATGAAAAGAAATTGTACGCGGTAGAATTTTCAGCGCTGGAATTTTCTGTAGGAGCAGGATTTTCTGTAGCGGAATTATTTTCAGCGTTGGAATTTTCAGTAGGCGTAGAATTTTCTGTAGCAGGATTTTCAGGCGTAGGATTTTCTGTAGCAGAATTATTTTCAGCGTCTAAATTTTCAGCGGCGGGAACTTCTTCAACAGGATCGGGCGCAATTTTTTCAATGACAATTCCATTCAAATTATTGCCGTCAATGGTATAGCTTACCAACTTTCCAAGCGGAACTTTATTAAAAATTTCTTCGCTGACTTCCGCGACAAGCCAAAGTTCATTGCTGTCACCAACTTTAGCGACAACTTCACCAGCTTGTAATTCTTTTTCAAGTTCGGTTGAATAGTAAATCGTGCCGTCGACTGGCGCTATAATTTCTGTTTCCTGCGCCTCCTGCAAGGCAACGTTCAAAGAAAGTTCCGCCTGTTTAACGGCATTTTCCGCGCCAATTAAAACTGCTGGCGGCGTCGTTTGAAATTCATCGACGTATTCAATTTCTTCAACGTAGGTTGTCTCGTAAGAAACGCCGTTTTCCGTGTAGTACGAAGATGATGACGACGAATTTTTAGCGTTTTCATAAGCGGCAATAGCGGCGTCACGTTGGACAGCACTAACCGCGCCCATTTCAAAAAGTTCCTTCATACGGTTAGCGCGTTCCTCCAATGCCGCCACATTTGCAGAGCCTGAAGTACCTTCGCGAACAGTTGAAGTTGTAACAGGCGTTCTAACTGCGCGTGTACGTTTAACTGGAACTTTTACCCATTGCCCTTGCTTTAAATCTTCGTAATTTTGGCGGGCAAGTTCGACGGTATTTTCAAGTTGCTGAATCGTTTCATCAGTGATACTAATTTCAAGCCGTGCAATTACGTCGCCAGCTTTTACTTCGTCGCCGTCTTCAAATAAAAATTCGCTGACTTTACCATTAACAAGCGTCCGTACAGAAACCATTGTCCCAGTGACTTTTGCGTTTTCGATACGAAGTTCACGGAAGGCGTGATAATGTTCAAAGACGCCGTAGCCAATCGCACCTGCCGTTGCTAAAAGTACAATCAAGCCAAATTTTATTAGCAATTTTATTTTTCCTGAAAGGTCTATCGTTTCCAATTTTTTATCTCCATTTTAGTAAGTAGTGAGTAGTTAGTAGTCAGTAGTTTTCATTACGAATTACGCATTCCTAATTAGCGTAGCGTTACAAGGGTTGCACCTGCGCCGCCTTCGTCAATATCCGCCAGCACAAAATCTGCTACAGAATGATGACGCCGCAAAAAATCTTGTACGCCTTTTCGCAATGCGCCTGTACCCTTGCCGTGAATTATCAAAACTTGCTTAAGCCCTGCAAGTTGCGCGTCGTCAAGAAATTTCCCACAAATCATTTCCGCTTCATCAACCATCATTCCGCGTATATCCAAATTTCGCGTAACGGTCGAAACTTTTTGCAGAAGTTGCGTTGAACCGCGCGTACCGCTTGAAGTCGGCGTCGACGTAGAAATTTCCGCGTGACTTATAAATCTGCAGTCAGAAAATTTAACCGTCGTAGTAAGTGCGCCAACCTGCGCGGTCAACTTTTCACCGTCAACGTCCAGCGAAATTATTTTACCATTCTGGTCAAGTGGCTTGATATAAATCGTGTCGCCAATCATCAGTGAATCTTTGCTTATGCGCTTGCCAACTGATTTATCCGCAATGACAATCGGCGCCGTTTCAATTTCAGCCTCACGAATTTTATCACGCGCAGATTGAATCGCCTGTTGACGACGTTTAATGCCGAAGTCGTCAAATTGTTCCTTAAGCGCCGCGATAATTTCTTCTGCCTCACGTTTAGTTTCACGTACCATAGCGGCGGACTTTTCACGCGCTTTTTTAATAATTTCGCCTTTGCTCTTCTCAATTTCACTGCGCATTTCAGCAAGCTTTTTTTCGTGATTTTCAATCTGAATTTGATGTTGCTGAATTGCAATGTTGCGTTGCTCATAAATCGTACGTTCTGATTCAAGCTCGGAAATAACCTGTTCAAAGTTCGCGTGGTCAGCCTTCAAAAACTTTTTAGCGCGTCGAATCAAACTTTGTTGCAAGCCCAATCGTTGACTTATTGCAAAGGCGTTGCTCGCGCCAGGAATGCCGATTAAAAGTCGGTACGTCGGCTGTAACGTTTCGCCGTTGAACTCGACACAAGCATTTTCAATTCCTGCCGTCGTGTAAGCAAAAGTTTTTAACTCTGAATAATGCGTAGTCGCTATCGTCTGAACTTTTATTTTCAGCAACCTGCTAAGAATCGACATTGCAAGCGCCGCGCCTTCGTCGGGGTCTGTACCTGCGCCAATTTCATCAATCAAAACTAAATCGGTCGGCTTAACTTCCTTCAAAATTTTTACAATCTTTGTCATATGCGCTGAAAATGTTGAAAGGCTTTGTTCGATTGACTGTTCGTCGCCAATATCCGCGTAAATGTCCGTGTACACCGCGATTTTTGAAAATGGCGCGGCGGGAATGTACAAGCCGCATTGCGTCATCATTACCAAAAGTCCCAGCGTTTTCATTGAAACAGTTTTGCCGCCAGTATTCGGACCAGTGACAAGCAAAATTGTAAATTCGTCGCCAAGTTTTATATCAATCGGCACAACTTCTTTAGGCGGAATTAGTGGATGCCGCGCAGATTTTATGTCAGTGAACTTTGAAAGCGTCGGTTCGGTAGCGTTGAGGTCGTAAGCCAATTTAGCCTTCGCGAAAAGTAAATCAATTTCCGCCAAAATATCGACGTTGATTAAAAGTTCGACTGAATTTTTTCTTACGGCGTCACTAAGTACGCGCAGGATTCGTGCAACTTCATTTCGTTCATCAACTTCCAACTGCCGAATGTCATTGTTAAGGTTTACAATCGCCATTGGCTCAATAAAAAGCGTTGCACCAGTCGCCGATTGGTCGTGAACAATGCCAGGAACTTGTGATTTATATTCTGTCTTGACTGGCAAAACATAACGGTCGCCGCGCATTGTGACTATGGCGTCTTGAAAATATTTTTGTTTAGCCGCGTCGTGCAGAATGTTGAAAATTTCTGTCTTAACGCGGTTTTGTGCATTGCGAAGTTCACGCCGAATTTTTTGCAACTCAACGCTTGCCGTATCGCGTACTAACCCGTGATCGTCGACGGTATTTTCAATTTGCTTTTCAAGGTTGCCAAGAATTTCAATCTGCGCGGCACGATTTTTTAATTTCGGCGCGGCAATTTCAGTTTCCTTGAAAAACTTTTTGACGTTGCGCATTGCATACATCGTCGACAAAATATCTAAAAATTCTTCAGCGCTGGCGGAACTGCCAAGTTTAATTTTCTCCAACGTTTCACGAATGTCACGAATGCCGCCCAATGGTGGAGAACTTACGGCGAAAACTTTTACAGCCTCCGTCGTCCACTTCAAATTTTCATTGACTGTATCAAAATCATCATCGGGAACAATCGCGGCGGCTAGCTCTTTACCAATAGCACTTGTCGCGCAGTTCATCAGCCGCGAACGAATTTTTTCAAATTCCAAAACGTTAAAATAATCTTTCGTTTAAATCACCTGTCCTGTATGTTCATACTTGAGAATATCGCGCGGAATTTTCCTGAACTCTATCTTGTACTTCATCATAAATTCGGCGTCCAACGCGCAACTTTCCGCATAAATTATATATTCATTGGCGCGGGTCTTTATAGTTGCTAAAAAATTTCTATCTAAAATTCCTTCGTAGTAGTAGTACGCCGTGCCGTCGTCGACGCCTAAAAATTCTTCACAATCGCCAGTAGGTTTAACGTACTTTGTCCGCGTGTCAACTTGCCATACGTAAGCGCGAATTTTTTCAATGTCAAGATTTTCATTCAATTCATCATCTATAAAAATCTGTTCGCCGATTTCATAAAAATCAAAACTGCCGCCAGTACCTTCAACTTTGCCGTAACCGTCGATAACGCGCTTGACACGTTCAGCAGTTATCGTTTCGGCGTAACTTTCCATTTCAATCAAAATAAATTTACGTTCGCCGCCGTCCGCTTTATTCAAATTTAAAACTGCGTGTGCCGTCGTACCGCTACCAGCAAAACTATCAAGCACGATTGAATTTTTATCTGTCGCCATTTCTATAATTCGCGATAAAGTATCTAACGATTTAGGA
>JAFSUE010000126.1 GCA_017445435.1 Selenomonadaceae bacterium
ACGCCGTATGTAACAAACTGATGGCGTCTTTATAAAAACTTTTGCAAACATTATCCACTGTAATTCGGTAAATTTGTAGTCATACTTAAAAAATATTTCGTTCTCCAACATAAAATTTCTGCGTAAAAGATTATACATTATATCGTGAAAAGTTCCTTGAACATACCATTCATTAAATCTGATTGCGGGATCTTCAGAAATAACGGTAATTTCTTGGACAGGTTTACTTTCCCAGCAAGTTAAATGAAGTTTATGAATATCTATTACGCCATCTTTTTCAGATTGTAAAAAATAGCATTCGTGTACGACATCAGCATTTGTCGTTTCTGCAACTTCATACAAATGTTGAAGTGCATCTATAACAAGCAAATCGTCGCTGTGCAAAAAAGTAATATATTTTCCCTGCGCATCAAACATAAGATGATTAGATGAAATAAGCAACCCAAGATTCCTTTCATTGCGAATCAACTTTATTTTGCCCGAAGAAATTTGTTGAGAATATTTTTCCGCTACAAATTCAAAAGAACCATCAGTCGAACAATTATCGCGAATGATAATTTCAAAATCTTGAAAGGTCTGATTCAAAACGCTATTGATACAATCTTCAATGTAATGTTTGCGATTGTACATTGGAATTAGCACAGAAATTTTCGGTTCACTCATTAAATTTATTCCTCTCCTTAATCGTCGTAGCCCCAAGAAAAAATATCATCAACCTTAATGAATAAGTCATCGAAGATTGAAACTTTAATTTCGATTTTTTCAGCGGCTTTTTCTTCGTCAGTAAGTGTACCTAATTCATCTTCACTGTACTTAAAATAGGTATTGTCAAAATCAAATTTTCTATTACGCAAAATGTAAACGTCAACCACTTTCATAAAAGGATCAATAATCCAATATTCTTTTACGCCATTTGATTCGTAAATATCTTTTTTAATAGTTAAATCTTTTTTGCGCGTCGACCTAGACAGCACTTCAACAACCATATCGGGTACGCCATGAATTGCGCCTTTCCAATTCAAAATGCCAGAATTTTCTTTAGTAACAACAACTAAATCAGGGTTAAAAAGATTGCCATCGGGAAAATAAACATCAACATTATCGGTAAAAACATAGCCGCATTTTTTCTCGTCAACATAATTGAAAATTCTTGCTGCTAAACGCATAACTATTCCACTGTGATTAAGCCGCGGCATTGGCGACATAAATTTTTCACCTCCAATAACTTCGTAGTCACGAGTTAAGGCATCATTCAACATTTAAATCATCTCCCTTCAAAAAAATTTTCAGTATAAAATAAAGTATCGTACATCATTAAATTAGCGTGATTTTATCATTGATAATCTAAATATTTCCGTGTACATAATTCATCACTTTAAAAAATTACCCTCCACTCAGGAGGATTTTTTATTGACTAGATTTCATTTCATTTTTTCAAATATTATCGTCGCCCATTGTTTGTTTTGCCAATTTTTTATAATAATTTTAGCACAATGCAAGGTGCATCTGCAATATTTACAACGAAAATATTTTAAAATTGCATAGATATATCAATTGATTTCCGCTACAAGCAGTCGTAAATTTTGAAAAAGCATTTCAGACAAAAATTAAATAAATAATGCGCGTACTTACAAAAAAATTTTAAGCTAACAAGTCGTTTACCCTTGCAAAAATGTAGAAATTTTTGCTAAACTTTCCTCGACAAAATTTTTAGGGAGGGGAATTTTTTATGCAACCGAATCAAAAAGCGGCGCGTGTAGGAATTTTTTTTATTGTACTTTTAATCGTTAGCGGCGTCGTGCTTATGTATCGCGGCAATGACGCAGTAATTTTAGCTACAGAAAAAAAAGATGCAATTTTAACGGCGGAGCAAATTAAACTTTCCTTCGATTCAGTTGGCGGACGTATGATTAATGAAGCTGTCAAGGAAGGGCAGGAAGTTCAAACTGGAGATTTAATTATGGCGCTTGACTCTACCGATACAGATTTATCTATTGAACGATTGACCGCGCAAATTGCCCAGCTTGACGCGCAGATTAAATCTACAACTGGAACTATGGGCGTTGGATTATTCCGCGTTGATAACGATGAGCAACAATCTTTCCGTCAAATTGACAGTCAACGCGCCGCCGTAAATTCCGCGCAGGCTACGTTGAGAAATTCTGAAATAAATTACAATCGAACTTTAAATCTTGTCAATGAAGGCGCCGTCGCACAATCTCAACTTGATGATGCTACAATGGCGTTGAACGTTGCCCGCGCTAACGTCGAAACACAGCAACAGTTACTTGAACGTCTTTTAGCTGGCGTAAGTGATAACGGTTACACTGATTCGTTGAACTTGCCGACGATTGCACAGGAACGCGCCGAAATTCAAAATATGGAAAATGATATTGCCGCGCTTAATCAGCAGAAAAAAGCGTTGGAAGTTCAGCTGAAGGAATTGCAAGTTGCCAAGTCCCGCTTGACACTTCATGCGCCTGAAGCTGGAAAAATTCTTAGCGTCCTTTTGAAACAAGGCGAAATGGTTTCCCCTAACGTTCCAGTTGTCCTGCTTGAGACGAAAAGAATTTACTACGACATTTACGTTTCGGAAGAACAAGCCGTTAAACTTCATGAAGGCGATGAAGTGACTTGTACGACTGTTGCTGACGACAAAAAAGTTAAAGGTACAATTCGCCTTTTGACACAAGCGCCTGGTTTTGCTGATTTGAATCAATCGCGCGAAAAATCCCAAGCTGATTTAACTTCCTTTCAAGTCCGAATTTATATTGACCCTTCAAGTGACGTAATGGCAGGTCAAACCGTCACGGTTAATTTTAGGGAGTAGGAGGTAGAAAACTACTGACTACTAACTACTCACTACTCACTAAAAAGGGGGTTGATGATTTGGGCTTTAAAGAATCTTTTATCAGCGAAATAAAATTTTTGTTCAGCGGCAAGGGCATGCCCTACGAAAAAGTTTGCATAATGGTTGCAATGGTTATCAGCGTGATTTTATCCGTTATGCTGTCAGGAAATTTTTCTAAGGACGCGCCAGTTGCCGTGATTGATTTGGACAATTCAAAGTACAGCCGCGAACTTATCACGAAGATTAACGCGTCTGAATATATGAAAGTCACCGCAATTATTAACGTGCCGACGAATCCAGAGGAACTTTTCTATCGTGATAAATTTGACGCCGTGATTTATTTGCCACAAGGTCTTGAAAAAAATCGTTATGACGGTTCAGCCGCGCCGATTGGAATTTTCTATGACAATACAAATACCGCGCAGTCTGCCGATATAAAATCTGCGTTGCCGACGTTGATAGCGATTGAGAACGCGCAATTTTCAAACGGTACATCAAGCGGCGGTTTAACTTTGAACGACAGAATACTTTTCAATCCTGCTGGCTCAACTTCAAACGCGCAGACGCAGGGATTTTTATTTTTCTTCGGCGCAATGTTTTTTACCTTCGCAACAATCGGAATGATACCGCGCCTTAAACTTACTAAGCAGTATGAACCGACGATTTTAAACGGTACGCCGTGGGATTTAATCGGCAGAATTTTACCTTATGCAATGTGTATGACCGTTTCATTTTTCGTAGGGCTTGCAGTTTTGAGAGTTTGGGGCGATTTAGTTTTTTCAGGCAGAGTTTTAGAATTTTTATTGATAGAAATTTTTATGGCGCTAACAATCGGAATGCTAAGTATATTTATGGGTTGGACGGCGGCGAATCCAGGTATAGCGTCAAGCCGAATGATTTTATTTATACCAGGCGGCTTTATATTCGGCGGCGTGACAAGTCCACTTTCGCATTTATCGGAATGGGTCGTTGACTTCGCGCATATTTTCCCCTTAACGTGGCAGTTTCACTTTACGCGAGATATTATTCAGCGCGGCGCAAGTTTATCGGCGATAAGTTCAGAAATTGGCGCATTTATGATTTATATGGGCGTCGTTGCAACTTTATTGAGTTTTAGATTTTATAAAAGTCGTAAGGAATTAGCGCCTGCGAAAGTTGAAGTTGAAGAGCCTACACCTGCGCGGGAAGAATCAGTAGCAGAATCAGTACAAGGTACGAAAATTCAGCACGTGTTAGTACCGACGGACGGATCGGGGCAAGCGTTTAAAGCTGTGTTGAAAGCAATTCAAGTTGCGGAATTTTACGAAGCGCGAATAACTTTGTTGATGTGCGTTGAATTGGAAAAAGAAATTTCCGCCTTTGAACAAGTCAGCTTGAGCGGCTACATACCAGCTGAATTAAACGCGGCGGCGTATGATTTTCTTTCGGAGTTAATGTTGGTCGTACCGAGTGACATAAAAGTTAAAACGCGCGTTGAGATTGGCGAACCTGGCGAAACGATTGTTGAGTTTGCGCAGTACGAACACTGCGACGTGATTATTATGGGCGAAAAAGGTTTCGGAGGTTTCGGCAAATCTGGAATTGGTAGCGTGGCTAAGTACGTCAAGGACAATGCAACTTGTAACGTCGTCTTGGTTGAGGGGCTGCCCGATGATTGGGAAGATGAAGACAACCTTAACTTCACGGGAAAATAAATTTCAGCTTTAATAATTTTTTATTCACCTTTAAGAATTGAAATGATATACTCATTTCAATTTTATTTTTTTGGGAGTGATAAAATTTTGGAGATGAACATTGACGCAGAAAAATTTCAAAGCGTCGTTGACTTAATCGTTGAAAGTTGGCGGCTGAATAGGCACATTAAAAATTTGGCAGAAAGAATTGCTGATCCTAAAATTCAGAAAAAATCTTTCAATCAAGTTGCACGTTTTGAAAAGCATTTGAACTCGACGCTAAACGCGCTAAATTTGAGCGTCATCGATTTCACTGGCGAAGAGTTTGAAGACGGACTACCGATTTTGCCAATTAATTTAGGTGACTTCGACGCAAACGACGTTTTATTTGTCGAAATGATGATGGAGCCAACAGTAAAAGTTGCAAATACTACGGAGATTATCCGAAAAGGCGCGGCAGTTTTGGGGAGGAAGTCTGAATGAAATATTTTGTCGGCATTGATTTAGGTACGACGAACAGCGCCATTTCCACTTTTGACGGCGAAAATGTTCGCATTTGGAAAAATAAAAAAGATCAGACTGACGTTACGCCGTCTGCTATTTATACGGATAAGCGCGGCAAAAAATTTTATGGTCAAGCCGCCTACAGAAAAATTCCGCAAGATGAAAAAAATTGCGCCTTCCTTTTCAAACGTTTCATGGGAACTAGCAACAAAATTAAAATGGGCGATAAAGAGTACACGCCTGAAGAATGTAGCGCTGAAATTTTACGCGAACTTTATAAAAATTTGCCTGAAGAAATTCGCGAAAGTGACGAAGTTGCAACAGTCATTACTGTACCTGCGGCGTTTAATCAAATGCAAAATGCTGCTACGCTTGAGGCGGCGAAAATGGCGGGCATTGGTAAAGTTGCGCTTATGCAAGAACCTGTTGCCGCGATAATGTGCGTTATGCGTCAAAAGAAAAATGATTCAAACTTTCTCATTTACGATTTAGGCGGCGAACGTTGGACGTTGCTATTGCTGAAAATTTTTCTGGCAAAATAAATTTTTTAGCTCACGGCGGGCAAACTATGTGCGGCGGGCGTGACTTCGATAGAATTTTGACGAATCAAATTGTTATGCCTTGGATTATGGAAAATTATTCCATTCCGCGCGATTGGAATAAAAAAGAAAAGTATAAAAAACTTTTCCGCATTGCAACTTATATGGCAGAAATTGCTAAAATTGAGTTGTCAGCAGATGAAGTTGCCAAAATTGAAGGCGAAACAAATATTGCTGATGAAAATGGCGAAGATATTTATTTGGACGTAGAAATTTCCCGCGAAGAATATAATAAACTCATTGACGAAATGGTTATGCAGTCCATTGAGACGACGCGCGAGACAATCGAAAAATCTGGATTGACGCCACATGATATTGACAGAATAATTTTTATCGGCGGTCCGACAAACTATAAACCCCTGCGCGATAAAGTTTCAGCTGAAATTGGTATACCTGGCAACTTCGATGTCAACCCTATGACTGCCGTTTCTGAAGGCGCCGCGATTTTCGCTGAATCAATCGACTGGGATTCTGAACTGCACGACAGAAAATCTTCAACTCAACAAGTTCGACTGGAAAAAGATTTAGGCTTAACTTTTCGCTACGAATCGCGTACGCCAAATAAAAAAGCTAAAATCGCCGCTATGCTGAAAAGACCCGTTAAAGATTTTACCTTTGAAATTAATTCCGTTAGTACGGGCTGGACTTCTGGCACTGTTCCGCTTGAAAATAAAGCTATTATCACCGTTCCACTTACTAAGCGCGGCGAAAATAAATTTATCGTCACTGCTTATGACAATTTTGGCAAAGAATTAAAGCTGACTGAATCTGAAATTGTCATAACCCGTACGCTTGCCAACTTTTCACAGATACTGGCAAATCATTCAATCGGTCTTGAAGTTAAAGAAAGCAAGCATAACGAAAAAACAGAGCTTGTGTACTTAGTTCGTCAAGGCGATCAACTTCCTGCTAAAGGCAAAATTACTCTTCACGCTGGACAAGAACTCAAAGCTGGTTCAAATTCTTCCCTCAACTTCAAACTTTGGGAGGGCGAAATTGAAGAGCCCGTCACGTTTAACCGTTTCATTGGCAATATAAAAGTTTTTGGCTACGAATTTGACTTTGGAAAAATTATTGAAGGCGCAGAAATTATCTGCAACTATTCAATTAACGACGCTGGCAGTATCAAAGTTGAAATTGAAATTCCGTCGATTGGCGAATCTTTCAACAACGATATAAATTATTATGTTGCTGACGACGGCAAACTTGATAGCGCTGAAATGCTTGAAAAGTTAAATCAAGACGGGCAGGAAGTCATTTACCGCATAAGAAAACTTGGTAGCGCTCTTGATGAAGGGGAAGACTATGAAAAACTTCGTCAAGCTAGCGAAGTCGTTAGCATCGTGATAACTGCTAATCATTCAGACTACGACAAGGAACAAATTTTGCATTTGAATGAAAACTTGCAGAACGTCAAAAAAACTTTGGACACCATCCGTAAAAATAATTTGGCATTGGTTCAAGCCTACGAAGTTAATCATATGATTGAATTTTTCAATGACACGGTCAAACAGTTTGCCTCGCCTGAAGATGTTAAAGACTACGAAAAACTTTTTGCTAAGGCAAGAAGTTTAATTGGCACTGATGAAAAAACTGCCTTTGAAGATGCTTTAGCGCAGATTCGCTACAAAAATTATGATGTACTCGCTAAAGATGAAGAATTTCTCATTTACGACTTTGAACGCCTTACTAAAAATCCAAATGAATATCTCGACCGTGATTATTTTGAGCGCTTGAAACTTTTGGGCAACAAGGCAATAGCTGAAGAAAATTTCGACGCCTTGCGCAAAATTTTAGATGTGCTTTACCGTCTGCATGACATTTCAAACAACGATGATTCTGCAGTCAATATCTTTAGGGTGTGATTCTCTTGCAACTTAAAGAAAATCCATTTTACATTCTCGACGTTTCAATCTACGACGATAAAAATACAATTCAGCAGGCGGCAGAGGATAAAACTTTTTTTGATGACGATGACAACGGCGAACAGTACGAACGGGCGGCAACTATGCTGACAAGTCCTAAAAAACGTATTGCCGCTGAAATGCGCTGGTTCATTGGTTGTTCCGCCGCGCAGGAAGAAGAAATTGTCGACCGTTTGAATAATCATGCTTACTACGCGAAAAGATTTTTCTGTACGCTTGCTGAATTGAACTTCAACGTTTACGCGCTGGAATATCAAGACTTGGACGTTGAAGCAATTATGTTAATCGGCGCTTTGTATGAACGGCAAGATGTTGACGAAATTTTATCCTACGTTAATGAAGGGCGCGAACAATCGGACTTCCCGCCAGTACGTGATACTGCTGA
>JAFSUE010000127.1 GCA_017445435.1 Selenomonadaceae bacterium
CTATCAAGCCTTGAAAATTTACTGGCAAAAATTTTTCCCGTGAAACTTACAGCGGCTTTAATTTGCGCATTGACATTTTTATTTTGGCTGATACCATTCGTGCAAGCCGTCTATTACTGTATGTTTTGGCATTGCTTATCGCCCGCATCATTAATGGCGCTGTACCTCACAAATTGGCGGGAAAGTATTGACTTTATACGCGCAAATATCGGCGACGTACAAGCAATTTTAATTTTGCTGGCGATTGGATTTTTACTGCGGAAAGTTTATAAAGCTCACGAAAAAATTTTAATTGAACTTAGCGGAAAAATTTTCAGCACGGCTCAAACCTGCGCGGCAGTCATAACTTTCATAGCGGCAACGGCAACGCTGATTTACTTCGTGCCGCAAACTTCGATAGCTGGCTTGTGGAAAAATGTTACTGACTACGTGGCGGAAACTGAAAAATATTCTGTTGGACATTCCGAACGAGTGGCGACGCTTGAAATTGATTCGTCAAAAACTTTAGCCGCGAAAACTAAAGGTACGGTTATCGTTGTCATTGGCGAATCAGCTAGCCGAACTTATATGAAGGCGTTCAATCCCAATTTCCCTTTCGACAATACAACGTGGCTTAGCAGCAAGTTGACTGAAAAATTTTCTTCAACTAAGCCGATGGATATTTTAGTTAAGGTTGACGAAGATTTTAAAGCGACGGCTGATAATACGCCGAATCTTTCACCGAGTGACGGCGACTTCATAATTTTTCAAAATGCCTACGCCGCGTGGTCACAAACTGTCCCCGTACTTCAACGCGCCTTGACCGAGCAGAGCCAGTACAATGACAAAGAATTTTATAAAAGCGTTTCAATCGTCGACGTTGCCAAACGTAGCGGCTATAAAACTTTTTGGTTCAGCAATCAGGGGCGTTATGGCGAATATGACAGCGCAGTCACTTTAGTTGCGAAAACTGCTGACGTTTCTGAATGGACGGACGACGCCTATGACTTTTCGCATAAGTACGACGAAAGTTTATTAGAATTTTTGACGACGCTGAATCCTGACGAAAATAATTTCGTCGTCCTTCACTTAATGGGCAGTCACATTTACTACAATAGCCGTTACCCGCGCAGTTTTAAAAAGTGGACGACGGCTGACGGTACTGGAATGATGCTTGCCGCGCCTGCGTATGCGAATACAATTTTGTACACGGATTTTATTTTGTCGAAGATTTTTGACTACGCCGCGCAGAATTTGAACTTGCAAGCGCTGATATATTTTTCAGATCACGGTGAGGACTTGCAAATTTCACACAATCCCGACGTTTTTAGTTTTGATATGGTACGTGTGCCGATGTTTATTTACTTGTCGCCAGATTATGAAAAAAATTTCCCCGCGCAGGTCGAAACGCTTAACCTGCACAGGGAAGAATATTTTACGAATGATTTAATTTTCGATACAGTTTGCGGAATTTTGAATGCGCCGTCGAATCATTACGACGCGGGACAAGATTTTTCGTCCGCTGAATATAGATTTAACCGCGATAACTTGACGACAATGTTGGGACAAAGGAAAATTTCTGACGACGACTTTTAAAATTTATTCGTCAAAACTTGTGCTGATGATGTCGTCTGCAAGCGGCTGAATTTTTTTCTTGACAAAATTTTCATCCTGTTTATCAGAAGTGAGCAGGATAAATTTTTTAATGCGCCCTTCATTATACAAAAAGCGTGCGTCGTCACTGTTGATAACTGGCAAACTTTTTCCGTCACTCAAGATTAACGAAACTTGCCCTTGTTCGTAGACGATATTTAAATTTGAATTTTTTTCGTTTTTCAAATCGTCGTTGACAATAAAAGTAATGTCAAGTCCAACGTCATCTTTAGCTAAAATTTCAGCAACGGCGGCGCCCATTTCATTTAGCCCATTGAAAATCGCGGCGGGTTCAACGTCCAACTTTCTTTTAACGCCGAGCGTCATTGCAACGTTGCGGGTAAAATTTTTCTGTTCGTCAATAATCTTATTTAAAAATTTTTTCTGCTTAGCATACGCGCCGTTGAAATCTTTCAAAACTTCATTAATTTTATCAGCGATTGGCTGTAAATTTTCTTCCGTCACGTCAAATTTAAATTCGGCGGGAATGTTAATATCCACGTTATTTGCGGCTGCGCCTTTTTTATTTGTGATGACGACACAACCTAACAATGCGGCACGACGCGGCATCATATCTTTAGACGGGTGGTCGCTGAAGTCAACATAAACTTTCGCCTGCGCTAAAAGTTTTGGCGCGTCAACAGCTTGTGTATCTTGAATCGCTAGCCAATCGACTTTTGGCATAAGGCTAGCCAACTTTGAAATAATTTTAGCGTCCGTCGCCGCATTGAATACGACGGTATTTTTTTTGCGCTTGAAGTCAACATTTTTGTGAATCTTTACAAGTGAAGGGCTGACAAAATCGCCAATGTAATAAATTTTTTCATCGGGTACGCCATTTACTTTCAAGAAACGTTTTGCGTACTCTGACTGCGTCCAATGTTCGATGTCCTCTTCAAATTTTTGGAAACAGAAAAATTTTGCCATAGGCGCTGTTAAAAGATTGTCGAAGTGATTCACAATTCGCAAGGCAGTATCGCGGAAAAAATTATCAACGCTAATCCACCAAATGACGCGGCGAATTTTTTTCACGGTGTACAAAAAAGTTGTCAACGTTTCAGGCACGATTAAAATATTTTGCGGGGCGTCTTCCACTTCGTAAGTGTACGGCGTATGAAAAGGTTTATACGCTGGTTGAACGGGATTATCTGGATCAAAATTTTCAGACACTGGAACGTAAACTAAATTGGCGTTAATGTCGAAACGTACAAGTTGGGAACAAAGCCTGTGGCAAAGTTCGGCATTATCGCTACGAACGCCGCCCGCGCAGATTATGTAAATTTTTGTATTGGGAAATAAAAGCAACTTATCACCACCTTTTTTAATTAGGAATGCGTAATGCGTAATTCGTAATGAAAAACTACTAACTACTACCTACTGACTACTGACTACTGACTACTAACTAATCTTCATTTGGCTTTTTAATCGGTGCGCCGAAAATCAAATTGTCCAAAAGTCCAATCAGCTGATTAATTTCAGGTTTGGAAATTTGACCGCTTGCCCCAAGTGACTGACCCTTCAAGCGCATTTCTTCATTAATCAGCGATGAAAACAGTACGAAAGGAACTTCAGTTAAGCGCTCATTTTCACGTACAAGTTTCAACAGGCGGTGACCGTCCATCTTCGGCATTTCAACATCGGAGACGATAACGCCGACGTGATTTTCAATCGGTCCTTCCTTCGACGCTAAATTTCTAAGATAATCCCAAGCATCTTGACCGTTGCCAAAATCGCGGACAAATCTGTAGCCAGAATCATGAAGAGTTGTAACGAGCAAGTCACGCAACATCGCAGAATCTTCCGCAACGACGACGTGAACATCTGAACGCAACGTTTTAATATCGGCGGCGACTTCCTCAACCGTCGTCAACTTCGCGTTAATTTCAGGATTTATTTCAGCGATAATCGTTTCAAAGTCCAAAAGCAAAACGATTCTGTCAGTCATCTTGATGATACCGACGACGCGGGATTGATCGCCGACTTCAGGCGCAGGCTCCATATCTTTCCACGAAATGCGATGAATACGCGAAACGTTTTCGACTAAAAAGCCGATGCTGTAATTGTTAATTTCGGTGACGATAATATTTTTAGTTTTTTCGCCGCTTGACATAACATTCAAGCAACGCGGCAGATTGACGAGAGGAATTGCCTTGCCGCGCAGAGTGAAAAGACCGTCAATGTACGGGTGCGCTTGAGGCATTGCGGTAACTGGTACGCGCTGAATGACTTCACGAACTTTAGCAACGTTTATTCCGTAGTTTACCTTACCAATGCTAAATTCTACAATTTCAAATTCATTAGTACCTGTTTCGAGGAGAATACCTTTCTTATCGCCAGGAGTTTCTGCGCCTTTACGCGCCTTATCGTTTGCCATAAAATTTTCCCTCATCTTTCAGTAAATTTTCTGATATTATAAAGTAGCACTGCGCAAATTTCAAGCTGATTTTAAAGCGTTAGCCTTTTGATTTCTTCAAATAAAAAAGAGCCGTCATATTTTTTGACAGCTACAAAGATTTTTTCATCTTACGTTTAAATTTATCGAAGTGAAAATTTTAATCGGGAAGAATTAATTTCAAAGTTACTTCGTCGTCCATTGATTAGAATATCTGTTGAACATATAAGTTTGATTCTCAACGCGATAACCGACGGCTGAAGTTCCTTCGACGCGCAAATTTCCACCATCAGCAAATTGTAGATTCACTGAAGAGCTGTCGTAACTGTAGCCGCTAATTTGACTAAGCGAAACGCCCAACAAATTCACTATGTCATTTGAGCTGGCATTTTGTACAACGTCACTTCCACTGCCCATTGCGTAGAAAAATTCGTCGTAACCGTCGCCGCCACGTAACGTATCAGTACCGCCATTGCCGCCCCACAAACTTGAGCCGCCACTTCCCGCGTAAATTTGATTGTTAGAATTATCCGCGCCAATTAAAATTTCAGCTTGACTCTTGCCGCGTCCGTCAACGCTACCACTACTGCCCGCAACGTAAGAGTACGCAATAACTTCGCTGTTACTCGCGCTGTAGCCGATAAATTTATCTCGCGCATTTTGAATTTCAAGTCTGCCGCTTTGAGATTTGATATAAAAACTA
>JAFSUE010000128.1 GCA_017445435.1 Selenomonadaceae bacterium
ACTGGAACGTATGAAAAAAATTTTGCGTGAATCGCCATTGAACACGAAAATAATTTTTCTGCTACCCGCCTATCAAACGTACCGCGCCGAACTTGAACTTGCGGAAATTACTGGCGGCGCTGTCAATACGGTTATGTGTAGCTTTCAACGTTTCGCACGGCAAATTCTATCTGAAGTCGGCGGCGCTACCGTCCCGCGAATTTCTGAAATTGGCGGACGAATTATCTTGAGAAAAATTTTGCAGAAAAACGCTAAAGATTTACTATATTATCAAAAGGCGGCGGATCAGCGCGGCTTTACTGAAATTCTAGCTCAAGAGTTGAAAGAATTGCGCACTTACTCAATCGACGCGGCTAAACTCAATCAGCTTGTCGACATTACAAATTTTGACGACGAACTTAAAAATAAACTTCACGACATCGCGCTAATTGCTGAAAAATTCCGCGCAGAAATTTCTAACCGTCAGAATGATGAAAGCGATTTGCTTGAAAAGGCGGCGGAGCTTTTAAAAGATTCTGCGGCTATCAAGCGGTCTGAAATTTTTGTCGACGGCTTTATTTTTTTTGACCCTCAACAAAGAAATTTGCTGAAAAAAATTTTCCAGTACGCTAAAAATGTTCACGTTGCCTTGCCTATGGAAATAAATTTAAATCACCGTGAAAATTCGCTGGAAGTTGGAATTTTTCACCGCGCCTTTGAGACGTTCAAGACGATTCGCCAACTTGCCAATGAAGTTAAAGTGGACTTTGAAATTAAACGCCTTGACCTTCCGCGCAGGTTTGCAAGTGACGAGTTGAAATTTATCGAACAAAATTTTTTCGCCCGCACGTACAAAAAATTCAGCGGCAAAGGCGGCAACGTTAAACTTGTTGAGGCTGTCAATAAGCGCGTCGAAGTTGAAGCCGTTGCACGTGACATTCTCAAACTTCATAGTGAAAAAAATTTTCGGTTTCGCGACATTGGAATAATTTTCCGCGACGACGCCTACAACGATTTAATCAAGCCAGTTTTTGAAATTCACAATATCCCGTACTTTGTGGACAGGAAACGCGCGGCGAATAATCACCCGTTAGCTGAATTGATTCGTTCGGCGCTGGAAGTTTTGCGGACGTGGCGCCCCGATCCAATTTTCCGTTGCCTACGTACAGGATTTTTCAACGTTGCGCAGGAAGAAATTGACGTGCTGGAAAATTACGTTTTGGAATTTGGACTGCGCGGGAAAAAAATTTGGACGCAGGATAAGGCGTGGCATTGGTACAGGCGCGGACTTGATGATTACGCTACGGAAATTGAAAAGCAACGCCCTGCAATAGTTGATGAAATTCGACGCCGCGCAGTTGAACCGCTGATAAATTTTGCCGCTAAACTTCAAGCGCAAAGTTCAAAGTTGCAAGCGACAAATTTATTTGAGTTTATCGAAAGTTTGAAAGTTCACGACGCGTTGGTTGACTTGTCGGAACTTGAAGAAAATCGCGGCAACTTGGCACTGTCGAAGGAGCATTTAAAAATTTGGGACGATGTTATAACGTTGCTTGAACAAATTGCCGATTCATTTGACGAAGAAAAAATCACGTTGAAAGAGTTTGACTATATCGTCAATGAAGGTCTTGACGCGCTGGAAATGTCACTGATTCCGCCAGGTTTGGACGAAGTGACGGTTTCGCAGTTCGACCAAAATTCATTGCAAAATTCTAAGGCGATTTACATTTTGGGATTCAGCGACGAAAAATTTCCGCGTACTACACGTGAAAAACTTTTACTGTCGGACGTTGACAGGTTGCACTTGAACGACGCGGGATTAGAAATTTCAAAAGGTGGCAATGAAAATCTTTTGGCGGAGAAATTTTTAATTTATCGCGGCTTGACGGCGGCTAGAAATTATCTGTACATTTCGTACCCGCTGGCTGATGCGGAAGGTAACGCGATGCGACCTTCAACTTTTCTTGAAAGGCTGAAAAATTTTTTCCCGCACATTGAAATTGAATTTGTCAAGCTGGACGTTTTGGAAAATCTTGGTACGCAGGGCAATTACTCAATCGTCGAGCCGAATAAAAGGTTGCAGGAAAGTACAGCGCTTGAACTTTACGCGGCGGAACGTAAAATGCGCGGGTCTGTCACACGCTTTGAAAGGTTTAATAAATGCCCCTTCAAATATTTTGCTGAATACGGCTTGAAGTTGGAGGAGCGCCGCGAATATAAATTAAAGCCGCCTGACGTTGGAAATATTTTGCATTCAATTATGCGGCAATTTGGCGAGGCATTGAAAGAAGAAAATTTACGTTGGGGCGACGTTGGCAAATTTGAAATTGAAAAGCGCGTCACGAAAATTTTTGATGAACTTACGCCGAACTTTAACAATAAAATTTTGTTGAGTTCAAAGACGCTTGAACATCAGCGCGAGCGTATAAAAAAAGTTGCCATTGCGTCATTGCAACGGCTGACTGAACTTGACAGGCACAGCAAATTTCACCCAGAAATTTTTGAAGCGACTTTCGCGGCGCTGTCAAAAAAAGTTTTGGTGTACGACATTGACGGCGTGAAAATGGAATTGGTCGGCAAGATTGACAGGATTGACTTTAGCGAAGACGGCAAATATTTTTTGATAATCGACTACAAGACGGGTACAGCTTACCTTGACTTGTGGGAAATTTATCTTGGCGTCAACCTGCAACTTTTAACGTACCTTATGGCTACGAATAATCTTCAAGCCGTCGAAGATAGACTTCCCGCCGCAATGCTGTATTACTTCCTCAAATATCCTACTAAGCATGGAAAATCTTTTGACGACGCCAGAAAAAATATTGACAAGTCTTTGAAGATGGCGGGCTTTATCCTTGACGACGAAAAAGTTATACTTGAAATTGATGAAACACTTTCAACTTTGCCGATTAAATTAACTAAGGACGGTATACCTGATAAAAATTCTAGTGCTAAGGTAAAAAGCGGCGAACAGTTCCAACTTTTGATGAATTACGTTGAAACGTGCTTGAAGAATACGGGCAAAAAGATTTTAAGCGGTACGATTGCCGCCGAGCCAGTCAAAACTAAAAAAAGTGACGCTTGCAAGAATTGCCCGTACGATGAAGTTTGCCGCCTTGATAAAAAGTTTGACGTGCCGATTAAAACGCCGCTTGATGACATTGAAATTTGGAAGAAAATTTCTAATGGCAACGATAATGGTTGAAAAAATGAATGACTTTGAAATTATTGGCGACGTAGTGCAGGAAAATTTAGCGCAACTTGACGACGAATCACAACGCAAATTGAATTGCCGAATGATTTTTCAGCACTGGCAGGAAATTGTTGGTGACGACGCGGACGAAATTTTTCCAGTTGAAATTATTGGCACGACACTAACTTTGTATTCCGACAATTCAGCGCTGAAAGATAAGTTCAAATACCGCGCGTCGACTCTGATAAAAAAAATTAACGCGCACTTCAATAAAAAAATCGTCACGAAGATAGGCTTTAACTATTCCGCCTTCAAACTTCAACGCCTTACTAATGAAAATTCTAAACCTGCGGAAAATTCTGTTGACGACGTGGAAATTTCTTTGACTGCGGAAGAACTTGCCGAATGCGAAAAAAAATCCGCCGTTATCGCTGATGATGAGCGGCGGCGTATGTTATTTGATTGTCTTGTAGCTAAGAAAAAATCTGACAAGCTGAAAAAATTTTCTGCGTGGCACAAATGCGTAGTCTGTGAAAATCTTTGTCCGCCGAATGAAAATTTATGTGGCGTATGCAAAATTTACGAACGGAATAAAATGTTTCAAGCCATACGCAAAATTTTTTACGCCGCGCCGTACACAAAATTTTCTGACGTACAGAAAAAAATCTGTGAGACAATGCCGCATATGAAGGCGCAATGTACGTTGAACTTCATCGAATCTGCGCGAATGTCACTAATTCAGCAGACAGTACGGCGAATTTCTTTCGACGATAAAACGTCGCCGCTTGCAAAATTTTTAGTGATGCTTGTACGTCAACTGCCTGAAGAATCTTTGACAGAAAAAATTATCGACAAAACTTTACACGAATTCCGCTTTGATTTTGTCGACAGACCGCCTTTCAATCCGCAGAACTTCAAAAAATTTTCCAGCAAACTATCTAAGGCTTGAATTTAAAAAATTTTTTAAGCGTCAATAATTCCGTGCTTTACAAGGTACGTATAAATTCCGCTGTCTTCATTGGAGTCAGTGACGGCTTGCGCCAGCGCCTTGACTTTATCGGGGGCATTTTTCATTGCAACACTGCGCGGAATGTACTGTAACATTTCAACATCGTTATAGTTATCGCCGAATGCAATAGCGTCGTCGACCGTCAAGTTGTAATGTTTCAGCAAAATTTCAATGCCAGTAGCCTTTGAAACGCTTTTATCCATAATTTCCAAAAGGTACGGCGCACTGCGGACGACGTTTAAGCGCGGAAAAAGTTCACTCAAAGTACTTTCCATTTCCTTACAAGTCGGCGGCGTGCAGATAATCATAATTTTATTTGGCAAAATATTTTCAGCAATAAGTTTGTCGAAGTCAGCAACTTCAGCCGTAGCCTGCGTAATATCCATTTCGTGCTGAACGTTGTATTCAACGGCGCGGACGTACCACTTTCTGCCAGCGTAATAATTTATGCAGACGCCAACCCAGCGTTTATCCATTTCCGCCAAAATATTTTTCGTGTCGTCAAGCGGCATTTTTTTATCGTACAAAATTTTTTCAGATTCGGTAAGGACAAAACCGCCGCTGTAACTGATGACTGGCAGGCGCGGCAAGCCAATTCCGTCAGTTAGTGGGTAAATAGCCTCTGGCATACGCGCAGAAACTAAAACTAAGTTCAAGCCCTTGTCGACGATTGATTTTGCCGCCCGCGCAGTTAAGGCGGTGACTTTTTTGTCGTCGGTTAAGAAAGTGCCGTCAATGTCAGACAAAATAATTTTAACGCTCATAAAATTTTCTACCTCCTACTACCTACTACCTAAAAACTTAATCGTCACTCTGCCAAACTTGACCGCTGATAACATCAACGCAGGAAATTCTCCCCTTCGGCAGAAATGATCCTGTATCAATCATAGTAATTTTATTTGGCAGTCGAATCGGATAATATCTATCCTTAATATCAACGCCAGGTACGCTGCCAAGATACGGCGTCGGCGTGTGTCCAACGACAACTTCAGCTGTACCGTTATAGCCGTTGTAAAATTCTTCGCGTATCCAAAGAATTGATTCGACACTTTGATTTTCAAGCGAAACGCCCGGCTTTAAGCCCGCGTGACAAAAAATATATTCTTGACCGTCAATGAAAGTTCGATAATAATATGGGCGCTTGTCAATAAATTTCAACGCCTCATTCAAAAAATCTGGATCAGTTTTAATCCACTCGTCCATTTCCGCCTTTGTGTACTTGCCACCGTTCGGCAACCAAATTGTTGATTCGTAAGTTCCAAGCAAATAGTAGTACAGCATCATTTGTTCATGATTGCCGCGCAGAGCCACGACGTTGGGAAGTTTGCTAATGCGCATTGCCCATTGTAAGCAGTGAAGATTTTCATTGCCGCGATCTACATAATCGCCAAGCAAGATTAGAAAATCTTTTGAGCCAAATTTTATTTTGTTGAAGACGGAAGACAATCTGTCAAAGCGTCCGTGAATATCGCCCATTGCTAAAATTCTGTTGTACTGCATTTTCAATCGCCCCAATGCTAACTCTTAGCTGTAAGAATTTCTATTTGGTTGAGAAATTATAACATATTTGTTAAGATTTAAAAATAAAAAAATCGCCGCCAAGTTTGACGACGAAAAATTTATTTCATAAAAAAAATTCGTTATTGGTGCTCATTGAGGGACTCGAACCCCCGACATCTTCCATGTGACGGAAACGCTCTACCAACTGGGCTAAATGAGCCTAAAAAAAAGTGGTGGGATTAACAGAACTCGAATCTGTGACCCCTTCGATGTCAACGAAGTACTCTAACCATCTGAGCTATAATCCCACGTGCAATTTATTAATCGTCCAAGACGACAAGGCTTTAACTTCAAGCCTTACCTTAACAGGCAAGCGCTATTATAATTGATGATTAGATTTCTGTCAAGAAAAATTTTTTAGCGCGCGTATTTTGAAGTTTTCAAAAGTTCGCGGGTATGTTGTGCAACTTCTTCCGGCGTAATATTTTTGTTGCGAGCAACGCCCGTATCAATGGCGGCTTTGGCAACTGCGGCGGCAACCGTGGGAGCAACGCGCGTATCAAAAGGCGTCGTGATTACGTGAACTTCGTCAAGTTCGCTGTCGCTTACAAGTGACGCTATGGCATAAGACGCGGCGATTTTCATTTCTTCGTTAATGTCGGTTGCTCTTACGTCAAGCGCACCTCTGAAAATACCGGGAAACGCCA
>JAFSUE010000129.1 GCA_017445435.1 Selenomonadaceae bacterium
ATGCAAGGGCAATGTCAAAACATTTACCAGTAGCGTCTTGTTCAACTGCGAAAACGTCAGGGACGCCGCCGCCTTCAACAAAAGTTCTGCGTACAAGATGACCTGGACCTTTCGGCGCAACCATAAATACATCAATGTTTGACGGCGGAATAATTTGTTTGAAGTGAATGTTAAATCCGTGCGCGAAGGCAAGCGCTGAACCGTCTTTAAGATTCGGCGCAATTTCATTTTTATAAACGTCAGCTTGCTTTTCGTCAGGAATAAGAATCATTGTAATATCGGCAACTTTGACGGCGTCAGCGACGGACAAAACTTTCAAGCCAGCTTTTTCAGCGACGGGCTTAGACTTTGAGCCTTCGTACAGACCGACGACAACATTAACGCCGCTATCTTTCAAGTTGAGGGCGTGCGCGTGACCTTGACTGCCATAACCGATAATCGCAACGGTTTTGCCGTTCATAACTTCCCAGTTTACATCTTGATCGTAATAAGTTTTAGCCATAAAAAAATTTCCTCCAAAAAAATTTTTTGTTTTAGTAAAAAATTTTTACGGCGCAATGATAACACTTTAACGGTGAACTTTCAAGAAAATTATTTTCTAAGGTGGTGTATAAATTTAAAGTTGATATAAAAAATTTTTATAAAAAAACCGCCAAGCCGAAATGGTTTGACGGTTAAAATTTTTTTTACGAATAAATTTTTTTACATAATAAATTTTTGCGCTAGGAAATTATTTTTTCGCCGATTAATCAGCCAACGTTTTCTTCGTCTTTGTATTGTTCAATCAGCAAGTTCAAAAGTTTCATGCTAGCTTCGGGAATGTTCGTACCAGGCGCGAAAATTGCAACTGCGCCGCTGTCGTACAAATGCTGATAATCTTGCACGGGGATAACGCCGCCAATCGCAACCATAATATCTTCACGACCGCGCTTTTTAAGTTCGTCGACAAGTTCGGGAAGTAAGGTATTGTGACCAGCCGCCAGTGAACTGAATCCGACCATATGGACATCTTTGTCAACGGCATCTTGCGCGGCTTCAGCAGGCGTTTGGAAAAGTGGTCCTACGTCAACATCCCAGCCCATATCGGCAAAGCTTGACGCGATAACTTTAGCGCCGCGATCGTGACCGTCCTGTCCAATCTTCGCAACGTAAATGCGCGGACGACGACCAGAAATTTTTTCAAATTTATCAGCCAATGCACGGGCTTTATCAAGGGAAGTTTGATCTTTAAATTCACTGGAGTAAACGCCGCTGATTGTGTGAATTGTAGCTTGATAGCGTCCAGAAACTTTTTCGACAGCGTCAGAAATTTCGCCGAGTGATGCACGAACTCTAGCCGCCTCAACGGTGCATTCAAGCAAGTTGCCGTTTTCGCGTGATTCAGCCGCCTTCGTGATAGCCTCCAATGCCGCGC
The DNA here is from genome assembly GCA_017445435.1 of Selenomonadaceae bacterium. Classification (GTDB taxonomy): domain Bacteria; phylum Bacillota; class Negativicutes; order Selenomonadales; family Selenomonadaceae; genus Quinella. The sequence continues at coordinate 1,415 of JAFSUE010000129.1, forward strand.
GTACGTCATCTTCATTGCGTTCAGCGCGAAGTTTATTAAGGCGTTCAACCTGCGCGTTGCGGACGGCGGTATTGTCGATAGCTAAAATTTCCAACGGGTCTTCATGGTCAAGGCGGAATTTATTTAAGCCGACAATCGTTTCTCTATCGGAATCAATACGCGCTTGACGACGTGCGGACGCCTCTTCAATGCGCATTTTCGGAAGTCCAGTAGGAATAGCCTTTGCCATACCGCCGAGTGCCTCAATTTCTTGAATGTGAGCCCAAGCGCGACGAATAATTTCATTTGTCAGCGCTTCGACGTAGTACGAACCGCCCCAAGGATCGATAATCTTGCAGACGGACGTTTCATCTTGAATGTAAAGTTGCGTATTACGTGCAATACGTGCGCTAAAGTCAGTCGGCAATGCAATAGCTTCATCAAGCGCGTTTGTATGAAGTGATTGAGTATGACCAAGCGCCGCGCCCATTGCCTCCATAAGTGTACGTGAAACGTTGTTGAATGGGTCTTGTGCCGTAAGTGACCAGCCAGAAGTTTGGCAGTGAGTACGAAGAGCCATTGACTTAGCTTGAGTGCCGCCCATTTGCTTGACGATTTTAGCCCAAAGTACGCGAGCCGCCCGCATTTTCGCAACTTCCATAAAGTAATTTTTGCCAATCGCCCAGAAGAAACTTAAACGTTTTGCGAAGGCGTCAACTTTCAAGCCCGCGTTAATGCCAGTACGAATATATTCAAGTCCGTCAGCCAACGTATAACCAAGTTCAATGTCAGCAGGTGCGCCAGCCTCTTGCATATGATAACCGCTGATTGAAATTGAGTTGAACTTCGGCATATATTTTGTCGTGTATTCAAAAATATCGCCGATGATTCGCATTGACATATCAGGCGGATAAATGTACGTATTGCGTACCATAAATTCTTTGAGAATGTCATTTTGAATCGTGCCGTTGAGAATGGATTTATCAACGCCCTGTTCAATGCCAGATTGAATGAAGAAGGCGAGAATTGGCAGTACCGCGCCGTTCATTGTCATTGATACGGACATTTGGTCAAGCGGAATGCCGCTGAATAAAATGTTCATATCGAGCATTGAACAAACTGAAACGCCAGCCTTGCCAACGTCACCAAATACGCGCGGGTTATCAGCGTCATAACCGCGATGTGTTGGAAGGTCAAATGCTATCGACAAGCCTTTTTGACCTGCGGCAAGGTTACGGCGATAAAAAGCGTTGGATTCTTCAGCCGTTGAAAAGCCAGCGTATTGACGAACTGTCCAAGGACGGAAAACGTACATTGTAGCGTAAGGTCCGCGCAGGAATGGCGGAAGTCCGCTAACAAAGTCAAGATGATTCATATTTTCATATTCATCATGCGAATAAAGCGGCTTAACTGGTACGTGTTCCATAGTACGTTCAATAAAGCTGTCGTAATCAGCCGCCGCCTTTTTTTCAAATTCTTTTTTCCACGTTGCCCCGTCAACTTGCGGCGCATCTTCAAGATTTATTTGCGTGAAGTCAGGATTTTTATAACCTGCCATTAAAATTCCTCCTTCATTAGCTTTTAGCTTTCAGCTTGTAGCTTTTAGGATTTAAAATTTTTTCATTACGCATTACGCATTACGAATTACGAATTAACAATTAAGCAATGCCTTTTTTCTGTTGCATTGCCAGCAAAGTTTGATAGCAATTCGAGCGAATGTTAATGTAATCGTCAATGCCCGCGTTTTTGTACGTTTCAACCAATTCAGCAGGTGCAGTTCCCGCCAAGTAAACCGTAGCATTGGGCAGAACTTCATGAAGTTTTGGTGCAAGCGCAGGAACAATTTCAGGGTACGTGGCATCTGTCGAACAAATTACGACTGCATCTGCGCCAGATTCTTTAGCCGCCTTTGCTGCGTCGTCAACCGTTTCAAAGCCGTTATTTCCGAGAACTTCAAATGCGCCGACCTGTAAAAAGCTTGTACTGAAATCTGCGCGGGCTTTATGTTGCGGAATGGGTCCCATATTGGCGAGGAAAATTTTAACGTTGTCATGCTTTTCAGCCTTGAATTTTTCCGTAGCTTCACGAAGTTTTTCAAATTTTTCAGCAAGACGATGAGGAACAATCGTTTTAATTTCGTCTGAACCGTCGACGTTGTGACCAAGTACGCCAAGAGCGCCGCGCAGTTGATTAATCGTTGCGCCACTTGCCGCCGCGTCGATAACCGTTTCAAAATTATTCGCGTCAACTTTTGCAAGCGCGTCTTTCGCGTCGACCGTTGCAAGATAACTTTCAACTGCCGCAGTACGAACTTTTTTATTTTCGGCAAAATCTTCTGCGCGGGGATCAAGTCTTTCCTCAATCATATTCGGATACATATTTGTACCGACGATTCTATCACGGCGACCCATGACAGCTTTTAATCTTGCCGCCAAAATGCCAGCAATTTGTTCCTGCGGATAACCTTCCTTAAGCGCCGCAACAATGCCGCCTTTACCTTCGATAACTTGAAATTCAGCCCAGACTTTTTCTTTAATCTGTTTAGTTAAAGTTTCGACTGCCCAACTACCGCCAGCAGGGTCAATCGGTTGAACAAGTCCAAATTCTTCGCGCAGAATAATTTGCATATTCCGAGCAATACGACGGCTAAATTCATCGCCTTTTCTAATCGGTTCATCAAAAGTTGAACTTTCATAAGATTCGACGCCGCCAGCAATAGCGCTGAAAAGTTGAGACGTACCGCGCAGTAAATTTACGTAGGGATCGTAAACCGTCATGAAAAATTTAGCGGGGCGTGCGTGCAGGTGAATATGTTGAACTTCTTCACTGCCGCCGAATGATTTAACAATCTGCGCCCAAATTGGACGAAGTGCGCGAAGTTTAGAAATTTGCATGAAGAAATTAGCGCCGATTGATACGCCGAACATAATTTGTTCCGCCGCTTCATCAATCGTCAAGCCGCGTTCAAGCATTGCGCGAAGGTACGTAACCGCCGTTGCCAATGTGTAGGAAAGTTCTTGAATGTCATTAGCGCCGCCGTTTGAGTAAACGTCACTGCGTACCATAAAAGTTTTGAGTCCAGGACAATTTTTCACGGCGAACTTAGCAACTGCCGCTTGTTCGTCAAAAATTCTGTCGAGCGATTGTCCAAGCTTACCTTTCAATGCACAAGCGCCTATTGGGTCAGCTCCGATAACGCCGCGCAGTTTTGAAACGTCGCCGCCAGCTTTTTTAATTGCCGCGATAACCAACGCTGTCAACGGTACTGAACTTTCGCCAGCGTAAATGTACAGCGGAACTTTATCAAGCTTGAGACCGTTTAAAAGTTTTTCAACGTCAGATAAAGTCGTCAAGCTAACGCCATTATCGCCAACTTTTTCAGCTTGCATAGCGTCAAGTGCGTCACGTGTCGCGGAATCAAGTTTAACGTTGTAAATGGTTGAACCTTTTTCAAGTTCATGTTTCAAAAGTTCGTTATTTTCTTCAGGTAAAGTTTCGTCGCAAGCTTGCGCAATTCCCCACGCCGCATTGACATAACCATTTGGCGTAGCGCCGCGCAGAAAATCGCCCATGCCAGGATAAGACTGTTTCGGCAAAATTTCTTCCGTCGTAGCGCGAAAATACATCGGCTCAAAGGTAATGCCTTCATAAGTTTTAGTGTACATTTTCTTTTCAAAGGGTGCGCCCTTCAAAAGTTCAATGCAAGCTTGTTTCCATTCGTCGTAAGTTGGCGGTGTAAATTCATCCAACGACACCTGCGGAAAATCTGTTTGCGATTCGGCTTTTTTAATTATCGCCTGCAAATCAAGCTCCGCCGTTTTTTTCGCATCACTCATACTCTCCACTCCTTCTAAAAATAAAAAACTGAAAAAAAAAAACCGAAAATTATCGGTAGAATATTAACGCAATTAAATTGTAAAGGCAAGAAAAAAATTAAATTAATTTTGAAAAGTTTCTCCAAATTCAAACGCTTTTTTATTAATTTCCAAAAATTTTTCTGGTACGCAGGATTTTAACGCCGCTTGCCAAGATTCTTTTGGAATGTCAAAGTAATGGGACAATCTGCCGAGCAATACGATATTAACGGCTTTTTGCGAACCAGCTTTTTTAGCAAGTGATAAACAGTCCATAGCGTCAACTTTAAAACCTTTTTCGCGCATTTTGGCAACTAAATTTTCAGGATACGTAGCCGCGCCAGTTATCACGGGCATAGGATCAATTTGTTGAGTGTTCGTGACAATTTGACCGTTCGGCTTTAAATATGAAATCCACCGCGCCGTTTCCAAAATTTCAAACGATACGATAAAATCTGCTTCGCCTTTGTCGACAACTGGCGAATAAACTTTGTCGCCAAACCTCACGTAAGTTATGACACTGCCGCCGCGTTGGCTCATTCCGTGAACTTCAGAAACTTTTACGTCGTAACCTTCGCTTAACAAAAGTTTTCCCAAGATTTTACTAGCAAGCAATGAACCTTGCCCGCCAACTCCGACGATAATAATATTTTTCGTCTTCAAAAATAATCACCTCAAATTTTTATCTACTTATAAAAAATTTTTAAATATTATAATTTGTTCAGCTGAAAACTTCAAATTTTGATTAGCGCAAAAATAAAATCTTGAAAAAATTTTTACCGTAAAATATAATTCTTTGTGCAAAATAAAATTTTAAGACGAAATGGAGAAATTTTTATGACAGAAAAAATGACGTTGGAAGAAATTCAAGCGCAAAGTATTTTTCCAGTCGGCGGCGAAAATGTCAACTACGCGAAATTTTTTGACGGCACAAGCTATCTTAATATGCTTTCGCTTGACCAAGTTGTTATCGGCAATGTGACGTTCGAGCCAGCTTGCCGTAACCATTGGCATATTCACCACGCGAAAAGCGGCGGCGGACAAATGTTGCTTGTGACTGCAGGACGCGGCTGGTATCAAGAATTTGGCAAACCTGCTCAAGCTTTAAAGCCTGGCGACGTTGTCCACATTCCCGCAAATGTCAAGCATTGGCACGGCGCTACTAAAGATTCCGCCTTCCAACATTTGGCGGTTGAAGTTGACGGCGTAGAAAAATCTACTGAATGGTGCGAACCTGTCGACGCTGACGAATACAATAAATTGCAATGGAAATGAACCGTAGAGAATTTTTGCGCAATGCATTTTTAGGATTGGCAGGAGTAACGGCAGTTGCTGGCGGCGGCACATTTTATTTTATCAATCGCCCAGAATTTGGACGCTTTCCAAGTGGTACGCGGCTTGAAAAAATTTTAGCGTCACCACATTATTTTATTGACCACTTCGAGTGCTTGACGCCTGTTAATGTTATGTCTGATGACGCGCAGGAAAAAGAAAATCGCGTCATTGCAATGGCAAAATTTTTATTCGGTGATAAGTCTGCACTTTCGCCGCCGAAAACTTTGCCGAGTGAAAAGACAAATTTAAAAGCACTTGACCCTAAAAAAGATTGCGCGGTATGGATGGCGCATTCGACAATTTATCTGCAACTTGACGGCAGAAAAATTTTAGTCGACCCAGTCTTTTCGTCGTACGCATCGCCAATATTTTTTGCAAATCGCGCGTTCGACGGTAGCAACATTTACACGGCGGACGACTTCCCACCTATTGACATTTTAGCGATAACTCATGACCATTGGGATCATCTTGACTATCCGTCGGTTATGGCGTTAAAGCCGAAAATAAAAAAAGTAATTTGTCCATTGGGCGTTGGCGAATATTTTGAGCAATGGGGCTTTGACGTTGCAAATATCGTTGAGGAAGACTGGTTCACGGCAACAGATTTAGGCGCGGGACTTCAAGCGCATATTTTGCCGAGTCAACATTTTTCAGGCAGACTTTTGACGTTGCGTAAAACTGAATGGTGCGCGTTTGCCTTCGTGACGCCGAATAAAAAAGTTTTTTGTAGCGGCGACGGCGGCTATTCTCCACATTTTAAAGATATTGGAAAAAAATTTAAAAGTTTCGACTTTGCATTTATGGAGAATGGACAATATAATTTGGCGTGGCATCCGATACACTGTATGCCGAATGAAACGGCGCAGGCGTCCGTAGATTTAGGCGCAAAAAAAGTTGTACCGATTCATGCTAGCAAATTTGCTTTAGCGCGGCATACGTGGAATGCACCGTACAACGATTTAATTGCGGCAAGCGTCGATAAATCGTACAAACTTTTGACGCCAAAAATTGGGGAACTGATTCCCTTCGACGAAGAAAAAAATTTTACGCAGTGGTTTAACGAACTTTGATAAAAAATTACCGCTTGAAATGTCAGGCGGCTTTTTTTATGAAAGGGGTAACATGATGATTAGATTGATGCTTGGATATTTTGTAATGGGGCTAATATTCATTATTCTACGTTTTTTTTATCATATTCTGCCTAAAAAAAGTTCACACAACAATTTAATTTATGCGGTTAAAGATGACTTTGTAAATCTTTATGCTTACCTTAAACAAATAATTTTATCTCATCCCAAAAAAATAAAAACTATAGTCGTCATTATGCTAGTGCTTAGCGTCTTGCTGATTCTACAGCCTCAAGTTGAAGATATATACTTTTTTGGCTTATTGGATGTTTTTGAATACGCCTTCTCAACGATAATGTTTTTTCTCTTAATTATTATTTTTATGCCACAAGCGGATTCGTCGAGCAAGAGCTTTCCTATTGAAATTTTTGGGTTTATCTACTCTATTATATATATGTTTTACAGCGCGAGCGCATTTGTAGTTGCTACTTTTTACGCGAATAATTTTTTTGAAGAAGATATGTGGATTTATGGATATAGCGTTACGGTAATTGCGTACGTCATTTGTATAGCTAATTTAAGAAGATTTATTGAAAGAGATTTAACAAAGGAAGAAATAACTTTATTGGGAATGATTATGATAACAACCTTAGAATTTATGACTTATTACGGAGTGGGTTTTTTTAGCGGAATTAAAAATTATAATCCTCATGCTTATGAAGCGAATATGTTTGGAGACATTACAACTACCATAAATCAAGGAATATTTATTGCGTCACAAAGTCAAATTTTGGGAAGATCGCCTATGGAAATATGGGGATATATTATTTTAAACGGAACGGATGTTCTGACTATAACCGCAGTTTTAGGATATTTAGTACAAAAATTTATTGAAAATAAAAGTTCTTGACAAGCAAAAAATTCATAATGTGACGCGCCTAGTTCGTAAGTCGAAAAGAAAATTAAATCTCCTAGCTCAAATTTAGAAACTTTAGCCGCCTTGCTAATTTTGTAGAAACGACTTGTGAACTTATGCGCGAAGTTATAAAAGTTTTGCCCAACGAAACAGTCGCGCTACTACTATAGGTTGTGGGTAAACTCAAATAAATAATAGTCAAGTTAAATACCAGATGATTTTTTATTTCCATTCATAATTTTTCATTGCCGTAAGTTTGACTTTGAAAGACTTTGCAGTTAGAATTTCGCTAAAATGGTTACGATTTATCAAAAAATTTTTTATCGGCTAAAGGAGTTAGGAAATGAAAATTTATACAAAAACTGGCGACGACGGCAAGACAAGTTTGTTGACTGGTGAACGCATTGATAAAGATGAACCGCGCGTGCAGACTTACGGCACGGTCGACGAAATTAATTCCATTCTTGGAATGGCGCGTGCTTTTTCTGAAGTTCCTGAAGTGCGCGAAAAAATTTTGCAGATTCAAAAAATTTTGCCGCGTCTTATGGCTGACCTGGCAAGTATGAATCGCCCCGTACTTATTACGGAAAATGACGTTAAGACGTTGGAAATTGAAATGGATGAAATGGACGCTTTACTGCCGCCGCTGAAAAATTTTATCATTCCTGGCAGTACAAAATCTGGCGCAATTCTTGACCTTGCCCGTACCGTTACGCGTCGTGCTGAAAGAACTTTTTGTAAGATGGGACGTTTTGAAGCAGTTCACGAACTCGACGGCTTATTTTTAAATCGCTTGTCGGATTATTGCTTTATGTTGATGCGCGTTGAAGAATACGTCATTACTAAACGCGCCGCCACGCTTGTCTGATGAAAAAATTTAAATTTCAGCTGGAAACGCTTCTAAAGGTTACGCAACGTAAAAAAGATGAAGCCGAAATGCAGTTTGCTGAAGTTACGCGCCGCCTTGAAGAACATCGCGCCCATTTACAAGTTTTACTTCAAGAATTGCAGAGCGGTCAAGCTGAATACGCGGAGCGAACGTCGGAAGGCAAAACTATCACCGTTGATGTGATAATGATTTACACGAACTTTTTTAACTGGAAACGTGAACAAATTGAACAGCAACAACAGCTAATTTTAAAGACTATGCAGGAACGTCAACAAAAATTGAAAAAGCTGATGGACTTGATAACTTACGTTAAAAGTATTGAACAGCTAAAGGAAAAACGTTTGCGCGAATACAATGAAGAATTACTGGCGGAGGAGCAAAAATTTCTTGACGAAATCGGCTTGCAACTTTCAATTCGTAATGCGTAATTCGTAATTCGTAATGAAAAAGTTAGAAAGGGTGATTAAATGTTGGACATAAACGCCATTGAACGCGTTGGCTTGACGAATCGCATTGATCAAATTCAACAGCGCATATCGACGATTGAAAATAAATTTGTCAACACCGAAAATAAATTCAGCGTGAACAATTTCAACGCCGATTTTCAATCTAAACTTGACACCGAAATTGCACGACAAGATAAAGTTCAAGCGTCACAACTTGCCGCCGCGCAGGAAAAAATTTCGTCAGGACTGCCAGTAAATGAAAATGAAATTATCAACGCCGCCAAAGTTGCCGCCGCTTTAAATTCTGGCAATGTTGCAACGCCTGATATTATTCCGCCTGTAATGGTCGATAAACCGTTTGAAGACCAAAAGACGCCGCCTAATGGCAAACCTGCTCAACAATTCGGCTACAATCAAAATTCAAACGAAAATCAATCTACTGAAGAAATGATTTTAACTTCCGCGCAGAAATACGGTGTTAATCCGTCACTTGTACGCGCCGTTGCTATTGCCGAATCTGATATGAATCAGTCTGCACTTTCGCCAGTCGGCGCTATCGGCGTAATGCAACTTATGCCTGAAACTGCCGCCGCCATTGGCGTTAATCCCTACGACGAAGCACAAAATATTGAAGGCGGTACGATTTACCTGCGCCAAATGCTTGACAAGTTCAATGGCAATGTTCCCTACGCGCTAGCCGCCTACAATGCTGGACCTGATGCCGTTCAACGTTATGGCGGCATTCCTCCGTACAGCGAAACGCAAAATTACGTTGGGCGAATTATGGATATTCTGTCGAATTAATTTTAAAAGTTTAATGCAAAATATTTTGAGTGAAAAATTTTTTATACAACGTAAAAAGAGGCTGTCCAAATTTTGAACAGTCTCTTTGTTAATTTTCAAAGTAAAATGGCGGAGGGGGTGGGATTCGAACCCACGGTAGTTATTAGCTACACTTGATTTCGAGTCAAGCACCTTCAACCGCTCGGACACTCCTCCACGTGCGTTAAAAAGTTTAACACACAAACTTTAATATTGCAAGCACTTTTGAAATTCAGTAAAAGATATTTTGAAATTCGGTAAAAGATAAATTCTAAAAAATTTCTGCACAAATATTTATTCTGAATCGCTTTCCAATGCCTTCAAAAGTTTATCCCTAGAAAATCTTATGTCTGATTCAGTGACAACCTTTTTAATATTTTTCGTGCTAGCGTCAACATCAAACTTTAAATTGCCGAGCATAAATGCGGAAACTCTTATTAAATTTGACGAAGAAATATGAATATCAAAAGACGTAGCGCCAAGCACTTCATGGACAATCGCCATAAGCGGCTCAATTTTTGTTTTGTCTTCGTCAGTAAGTCTAAGCGTTGAATCGCGAGATTGTTTGTAGGGAAGATGAACTTTTCGACAAGACGGCTTGCGCTTTAAAAGTTCCATCATAAGTGAAATACTTTTTGCCATAAGACTACCTCAACTTTTTTTGTGGAGGAAAAATTCATTGCCAGCCGCCGTTTCAAGTTGCAAAGGGCTATTTTCATTGAGACGCCCACCATTTACAAGAAACGCTACGACTTTGCACCAATCGCGCATCATTCCTTCATCAAATCCCAAACAGTACGCGATGTCGACAATATTTGAAAGTTCGCCGTTATAAACTTCGTCACAAATCGCCGCGCCAAAAAGTAACCAGAATACTAAACGCCTAAATTCAGTGAAATTTTTTTCACCGTTTTTATTTTTCATTTCGCGGTAAATGTTGATGAGTCCCATTTCATCAACTTTTTCCAACGGTCCAGTTTTGCCAGGAGTAAAAATATTTGCCATAACCGCAATGTACGGGTCAGCCGTATGATTAATGAAAGGCGCCGCCGAAAAAGTTTTGTACTTGGCATTAGCCCCGCCAAACATAAAAACACTGCCCGTGCGCCCTGCTAAGTAGTTGTCCGTGTCCTGAATGAGTGCGCGAAATTTCGTCAAACGCATATCTCCTGAATTGCTTGCGTCTTGTCGAATCGCCATACAATCAACCTCCAAATTTTTCTGCGTATAAATTTTTATTTATTTTAGCAAATTTAAATTCTTCATTCAAGAAAATTTTTTAATCAAATTTTAATTTTAAGTAGTGTTGATTAATTTTAATTTTTTAAGCTACTTTCTTTTGCGCCATTTTTCTACTTTGAAGTTACTACGTAGTTATTCAACGTTACCTAAAATGTTGCATCGTATTTTTGTCACAAAAAATTTTTTATTTAAGTTCAAAGTAAAAAAATTGATTAAGATAGCGTTGCTACTTGACGTTATTTCAACCTTATTCGCCAAATTTCAATTTCTTTTGTAAGCTATTGCAAATTTTGATAATTTAAGTTACGTCTAAACTGAAACAGTAATTTTATGCTTCTTTAAAATTCACAGACAAAGTAAAAATGACTTTTTTAATACAACTATTCAAATTACTTTGCATTTTTATAACGGCGTGATATAATTCCTGCGGTTTATTTTTTTTGAGAGGAGTTTTTTTAGGTTATGGCTAAAAAAATGAAGACGATGGACGGTAACCAAGCGGCGGCGTATATTTCATACGCATTCACGGAAGTTGCCGCAATTTATCCTATTACGCCGTCGTCACCAATGGCTGAAGATGTTGACGAAATG
>JAFSUE010000130.1 GCA_017445435.1 Selenomonadaceae bacterium
CAGTCGGCGTTGAAGTAGTCTGCGTAGTTGTAGGGGTAGTAGTCTGTGCAATAGCTGTAGTAGTCATCGGCGTTGAAGTAGTTTGTGTAGTCGTCTGAACGGTGGCAGTTGTGGTTTGAACGGTAGATGTAGTAGTTTGTTCAGTGGTCGTAGTAGTTGTAGTTGAAGGTCTAGAAATTGTAGGCGTACTTTCTGCCGTCGTGCTTTCAATATTAACCTTTGTATTCGCCATGTCCTTAAAGCGAATACTGCCATCGCCAACTTTTACCAGCAAATCGCTTCCGTCGATAATCTGACTATAACTTCCATTGATAGCCAAAGTAGCATCGAAACGACTATAACCGCCAGTGTCTATAACAACGTCGTTACCGTCGCCTTCGGCATACAGAATGACATTGTTGTCCTTATAATCATAAATTTTTAAGAGGTCGTCACCTTTACCGCCTGCGATAGTTGAATGATCGCCAATAATTTTATTGTCAATAGTATCGTTGCCGCCTTCGCCGTAAATAAACGAATATGAGCCATAATTTTCAATTAAATCGTTTCCGGCGCCAGCAAATACAGTTCCAGAGCCTCCGCCGTTATAAATATAATCATCGTCTTCTCTGCCTATAAATGTGGTACGAGTACCCCAACTCTTAAAGGTATCCTTACCCCCAACACCATCAATAGTGACATTGTCAGCTCCCGAATTACTAATATCGTCATTGCCCAAAGACCCGCTAATCAACGTGTTGCTAGTAGTATTATAAATACTCATAAAAATTACCTCCCTTTCAAAATCCTGTTGTAATCCTACAAATATAAAACTTAATGTAAATTTATAATCAATTTAACCTATAAAAACTGAATTGTCAATACTGTTCTACATTTTTAATTAAAATTTAATATTTAAGCTGAAAATTTTTTGCGAATTGACACGAAAGTTTTGTGTTAATATAATTTGCATACGACGTTCAAAGTAATTTAAAATTAAGTGGAAACGTCAGCTGAATTGAAAAAATAAAAAGAGGTGACGCCGCGTAATGTTTGGTTCTCGCAAAGAGACTTACTGTCCATATTGCTTGAGGAAAATTAATCTTAGCGATTTAAGATTTTTTTGCGTTGATGAAGATGATAACCGCCACGAAGTTAAACTTTCGCTTATGGACAAATTTTTTAAGCGCTTGCCGACGTGTCAGCGCCGCTACTGCAAAAATCGCGGCTTAACTATTCGCGAAGTTGAATGTAAACATTGCGGGGAACAATTACCCGCGCAGATTTTATTTCACGACAAATATTTAAGTTTCTGCGCGGTAGGCGTTGCAGGGGCAGGCAAATCTAGCTACGTGACGACGGTTATTCACGAATTGCGCTACTCAAATGTTCCTTGGGTACTTCAAGCAATGGACACTTACACGACGGAATTAGCGTTGCTGAATGAAAAGCTTGTCTACGAATCGCGAAATTGTTTAATCGGCACAACGTCAGGCATTGCACCGCGTCCGCAATTTTGGACAATCCTTGACAACTCCACCGCGTCACAAAAAGTTCCAACGTATTCTTTGACGGTGTACGACGGCGCGGGCGAAGATTGCGAAAAAATTGGTTATACGCCAGTTGACGCGAAAATCAGCCGTTATATGTCAAGCGCACGAATGCTTTTAATAATGTTCGACCCGCTTATACTTTCCAGCGTCCAAAATGAAGTTCCGCCAGAAATTTTGTATTCGTCAATCGCGCATGAAAGAAAAGAATCAGCGCCGACAAATATGGTTAGTATGGCAAATGCGCTAGTCAATTACATTCGGCAAAGTTGCAACATTCCGCCAGGTCAACGCATTGAGGCAAGGGCGGCAGTCGTCTTGACAAAACTTGACGCGCTAAGGGATACGATAAACGGTTTCGCGCCTGATTCGACGATTAACCGTGAAAGTCCGCACCTTAAAAGCAAAGGTTTTGTCGAAGCTGATAGCAAAATGGTTGACCTTGAAATTAGAGATTGGCTGATACGGCAAGGCGAAATTGCTTTTATCAACACGATTGACGCGAATTTTAAAAACGTTCGAGTTTTCGGCGTGTCGAGTTTTGGCAACCCGCCCGATATGAATAAACGATTGGCGAAAATTCGTCCGCACAGAGTACTTGATCCCATTATGTGGATGCTTGCCAACGAAGGAGTTATACCAATTAAGAATTAAGAATGAAGAATTAAGAATTTGAAATGAAGACTGCAATTTTTTATTTTTCGGCGACAGGAAATTCACTGTACGCCGCCCAATTTTTGAAAGATACTTTAGACGACACGGAAATTTTTTCAATCCCTGCGCTGATACGTCAAAAAATTTTTACGACAGACGCAGAAAAAATCGGCTTTATCTTCCCGCAACATTATTTTGGACTGCCGATATTGGTTGAAGAATTTGTCGAGCGGCTGGAAATGCCCAATGCCAAATATATTTTCGCCATTGCAACTTGCGGCGTGCCATACTGGGGGCGACCTTTCACAGATTTAAATGAAATTTTAGCTAAGAAAAATTTACGGCAAAATGCCAGTTGGTTTTTACGGCTTGTGTCAAATTATTTAATGCTTAGAGATACTGCGGCAGATTGGCGGATTAAAATTCGGTACTGGTTTGCGGAACGTAAGTTGAAAAAAATTGCCGCGATGATTTCACAAAATGAACTTCATAGTACGTGGGAAGTTGGAAAAAATTCTGGCAAAAAATATCATGACGACTGGGAACGCCGCCGCGCAGATTTAGACAAAAATTTTATTTGCGACGTGTCAAAATGTGTTAAGTGTGGACTTTGTGAAAAAATTTGTCCCGTCGGAAATATTCAGCGTCCGCACGGTTCGCCTGAATGGCAACATCATTGCGTTGAATGTTTAGGTTGTCTGCACGTATGCCCTAAGCAAGCTATTGACTGCGGCGACGTGACGAAAGGGCGCAAACGCTATATTCACTGGCAAATTAAACCAAGTGAACTTTTTAATGCTTAATGC
>JAFSUE010000131.1 GCA_017445435.1 Selenomonadaceae bacterium
GATTAAGCACTACCCGCCTGAAAAGTACGCTAAAGTTATCGAAATGATTATTGCAGAAGAGCCGAACTCAACTTTTGTCATTCTCGGCGGCGGACAAAATGATTTAAATTCCGCGCAGATTCTCAAACAAAATATTAGCGAAGAAAATTTTTCTCAACACGTTATCGACTTGACGAATAAGACGACGTACAGACAAACGGCGGTTATACTTGGCTTTTGCGATATGTACATTGGCAACGATACTGGCGCGTTACACGTGGCGGCGGCGGTTAAATGTCCGTGCCTAGCAGTTTTTCCATTCCCCGCAGATTTGCCTGAACCTGCAATGACTGACGGTTTACGACTTTTCCGCCCGTACAAAGTTCCCGCCGTCGTAGTTCAACCTGCACATGCGATTGAAGCTTGCGCACGTCAAAAGAATGAGCCGTACTCGCCATTTGGTTGTAGGGTAATGGATCAGCCGCATTGTATCGCGCAGATTGAACCTGAAACAATTTTTAAAGGTTTTCGCGTTTTGAAGGAGAATATTTCTAAAAATCTCATCGACACAACGTACTTGTTTTAATTCGTAATTAAGAATGCGTAATGCGTAATTAAAACTACTAACTACTGACTACTAACTACTCACTAATTATCAAAAAATTTATTTATTCAACACGACCTACTGTCAGGAGTCATTAAATGGCGGAAAAAATTTCTCAACTCATTGCTGAAGAAACACACGGCGAAAGTTACCGTACATCAAAATTTGAACTCGACGCTGAAAATTTATCTTCGCAAATTGACTATGATAACTCAACCGAAATTGTTTTAAAACATAAAGGCGAAACTTGCCCGCCAAAAAAATATTTGTCACTTGAAACTGAATCAAAAAATTTTTCTGCAAGTGAACAAATTCTAAATTATTTTTTGGACGGTTCACGGCATATTTTTAAAATCGATGACATTGCCTATATTGACGGTACGCGGAAAATGATTTATCCTCTTGTCGCAGGGCAAGTTGTAACTGGCTGTTGTCGACGTGTCGATAAAAAATTGCATGCGGAAAATTTTTTGTCTGAAATTATAATCGCTGTCCCTGACATCACCAACCCTAGAAGTTTTAACGGCGGCTTTTTTACTGCACTAGCTGACAAAATTAACGCTCGCGCCAAAATAAAAATTTCTAAAATTATTCCCTACTCTACGAATAATAAATCTACAGAAAAACTTGAAGACCGCGCCATTGCTAAAATTATGGAACATATGCACGACACAGAAAAAAATTTAGTGGCGGAATTGGTTAAACGCGGCAAGCTTAATCAGAAAAATTATCTCGTTAAAGACGGCTCGCTTGAATATCGTGTATTGCCAAATGACAAAAAAAGATTTAACGCTAAAAATTATAGTTTCGTCATTGGCGTATCGAAAAGATTTAATCCTATGCACGCTAAAGATTCTTCCAACAAAATTAATCCTGGCTTAGTTGCTGACTTGCCGCCGTTATGCCGAACTCCTGTAACGATTTTTCAGCGCGAAGATAAATTATTTGGCGGAAATAAATTTGCCGTGTGGTATCTGCGGTTACGCGATAAAAAATATTCTGATTCGCCATTCGACGGTGTCGTTAAGGTGGAAAAAATTTTAGTTACTGATTCTGAACGCAAGAGTGAACAAATTGACAGTGAGGAAGTAAATCTTTTAAGCGCTTACCTTCTCAATGAACGCAATCTTACTTGCTACGGTATGGACGAACGCTGGGCAAATCATATTTACCCTATTTTTTTGACGGAAAGTTTTATCAAGTCACGTTTCATTTCTGCGGAAACATTTTTGCAATTATTTTGAGGTGAATACATGAACGAAGTTATTGGGCGCGTTGCTACGACGGAAAAATTTCCAGCGACGATGGACAAATTTTATTTTTGGACGGACGCCGACTTTAGATTGAACGCTTTCGACGTGGTAAAAGTTTCGCACATTGAGGATTCACTCACTTTTGGCACTGTGGAAAATATTTTCAACATTACCGACGCAAAAAGTTTTTTGACAAGCTACATTTCCAGCGACTTCGGCAACACAAATATTATTCCGCCGACTCTGCGAATTGGTATGAATTACGTTGAAGTTTCCGTTTCCTTCAACACGAAAAATATTTATACGCCCGTCAAAAATGATTCTGCCGTATCTTTGGCAACTGCGCGGGAAATTGAACAGGCTTTAGGTCTCGACAAAATAAAAAATAAATTGCCTTGCGGCTTTTTAAAAATGTACGAAGGTCACGACGCTAACGAAATTACTTTGCCAGTAAATCTTGACGCACAATTCATTCTTGGACCTGAAGGCGCCCATTTAAATATTTCTGGAATTTCGGGGCTTGCCGCTAAGACTAGCTACGCTATGTTCCTTATGAAGTCTGTACAAGAAAAATTTTCTGACTGCGCCTTCATAATTTTCAACGTCAAGGGTAAAGATTTAATGGCAATTCATAAACCGAATGACGATCTTTCCGACGCTAAAAATTATAGATCACTTAATTTGAGCGGCAAGCCATTTAAAAATGTTCACTACTACGCGCCGCGTGACAAAGATAAAAAAGTTACTAGCTACTTGCCGCCCCGTGACGTTGAAGAATATTTTAACGAAACTTTGTTAAAAAGATTTGTTTACGTCTACAAAGACGACCGCGAATCTTTAGAAATGCTTTTCGCGGATATTGATGACACTACGCAGACAATGGATTCAATCGTAAGCAAAATTATTGATGACAACGACTCTGATTTTAATGACATTTCGACATGGAAAAATTTTTTGGATAAAGTCAATGAATTGGGCAACAAGGGAAACGCTAGCAGTTCTAAAGAAATTTCCGTGCTAAGTTGGCGCAAGTTTAATCGTATCGTTAGCAAGGCGATTAAAAACGATAATATGTTTGTCGACCGCCCAATTACTGAAAACTACGAATGCCGACTTGCTGACGAACTGAAAAAAATTTCTACAGGTTCAGTAAGCGTGATTGACATTGCTAAACTTGCCAGTGATAAGCAAGCGTTTGTTTTCGGCGACGTACTGAAAACAATCTACAACTTAAAGCTCGGCGAATATTCTAACGTCGTTCCGCCGTCTAAAATAATAATTTTTGTTGACGAATTAAATAAATTCGCGTCGAAGGATACGGCAAAAAGTTCACCAATCCTGCGTCAAATTTTGGACGTGGCGGAACGCGGCAGATCGTTAGGTATAATTTTATTTGGTGCTGAACAATTTCGCTCCAACATTCACCCGCGCGTAACTGGCAATTGCGCTACTCTTGCTTATGGGCGAACAAATGTTCTTGAAACGACAACTAAAGATTATTCCGCGTTGCCGACGACGTACAAAAATATTTTGACGCGGCTTGAACAGGGCGAATACGTCATACAAAATCCAATTTTCCGTTCATTGCTTAAAGTTAAATTTCCTAAGCCTGCGTACAAACAATTTAAAGATTGAGGAGGAGACGTATTGAGCGATATTGAAATTGGCGTAAACATTGTTGAAATTGTCACTAAAGGGCTTTACACAAATTCGCTAGATATTTTTCGTGAATACATACAAAATTCTTGTGACGCTATAGACGATGCAGTTGACGCTGGAATTTTGGCGGAAGGTGACGGCTTAATCAATATTAAACTTGATAGCGCGGCACGGCGAATCACAATCGAAGATAACGGCGCTGGCATTAACGCGAAAAATTTTGATCGCATTATGCGCAGAATCGGCAATTCTGATAAGCGTTTAGAAACTGACAGAGGTTTTCGCGGTATTGGGCGACTTTGCGGTCTGGCGTATTGTAGGGAGGCGCGGTTTAGTTCCACTGTTAAAGGCGAAAAAAGATTGTCGACGCTAACCATTAACGCCGAACGTCTACGCCAAGAATTTTTTTATCACAATAAACATTCTGCCGAATATGTTTTGCGTGACGTTATGATTTTTGAAAAATTTGATGTTGCCGACGATGAACATTTTTTTCGCGTTGAACTTATTGACATTGTCGACACAAACAATATCTTACTTGACGCTGAAAAAGTTCGTGAATATCTTTCTTTCGTCGCGCCCGTCGAATACAAAAATAATTTCAACTTAACTTACGGTACAGAAATTTATAAATACGCCGCTAAGCTTAACTTCAAAAGGAAAATAATTTATGAGCGAAAAATTTTTAATGAAAAAAAATATCGACCGTTCACTTTTCAAACGCGGCTTTGCGATTCCCGCCGAAATGCAAGCCGTTTTTTCTTTGCATCTTAGCGGCGGTGAACTGAATCACGGCGAAAAGCGAGCGATAAAAATTATTTTAAATGAAAAAATTTTCGACGCAACTTTAACCAGCGTCAATTTCGACCGTGAAAAATATCCTGGACATCGTGACATATGGCAAATTGTTTATTCGCAAAATAGCGCCATAGCTGATTCCATAAGAAAAATTTTTTCGTACTCACTGAAAAATTTTAGTGAAAATCTTCCGCCTTCCGAAGAAGAATATTTTGTCCTTTACGCTACCGACACGAAGGATATTTTTTATTTTGAGCCAATCTTCAAGCGTGAAATTATTACGCCCGAACGTGACGAACTGTCTTTAGAAAATCTTTTTGAGTTGCCGACGCTAACGGATTCGGAAGCCGCGATTGTTGAAAAGTATCGATTAACAAAAATTCGCAAACTCAATCGCAGTATTGGAAATTATCTAAAAAAGCTTTATAATTTTCGCTGTCAAATTTGCGGACAGAATATCGGCGCAAATTACGGCGTCAACGTCGTTGAATGTCATCACATAAATTATTTTGTCGATAGTTTGAATAATGACGCGGAAAATCTTTTAATCGTTTGTCCGAATCATCACCGAATCATTCACGCCGCTAATCCAATTTTCGACCGTGATAAAAAATTTTATCGCTACCCTAACGGCTATGAAGAAAGTTTACTTTTAAATTTGCACTTGTAACTTTTGGTTGAGGAATTTTTTAACAGCGAAGTTGACAAACAAAATCTTTTTGCGCCAAAAGAAAATCAAGCACTTCAAAAATTCTGGCAACACGAAAAAATTTTGATTGAGTTCATAAAGACGGGGAAAGTTTCATGTTTAGATTTTCTGCGCGGCAAAGATTTTTATTATAAAGACGTGCTGGGCAAATTTCACAGCCGCTTTAAAGCTGAAAATTTTCCGACGTTCGACATTATCTGCGTTAATTCGCTGTTTACATTTTTTTTCGATAAGACCGTTAGCACGATAAACTATGCGAAAAAATTTCTTGGCGAAAATGGCAAAATTTTTGTCGGTGGAGTAGCGGCAACTCTTGTACCAAAATTTTTTGAAATTGCAACTGGCATTAAGCCGCACATTAGGCTTTTGGATAAACCTGACGACTTCGACAAACACGACGATATTATAATTGACACATTGCCGCCAGATTATTCGATTCTTGATGAAATTGACTACAAATATCCCGTCGCCGACGCCTACATAACCTACACTACGCGCGGTTGTATTCGCAAGTGTGGTTTCTGCGCGGTTAGAAAGCTTGAGCCTGAATACAAAGACCACGTCGAAATTTTATCGCAACTTCATCAAATTGAAAAACGTTTTGGCGCGAAGAAAAATTTGTTGCTTATGGACAATAATATTTTGGCGTCAAAAAAATTTGATGAGATTATCGACGAAATTAAATCTTGCGGATTTGCCAAAGGCGCAACGTATATTCCGCCTGACGAATACGCCGTAACGATAAAAAATTTGCGCGAAGGTTTCAGCGACAGAGCTTGTATCAAAAAAATTATTTGCCTTTATGATGAACTTGAACGCCGCTTGCCAGAAAATACTGCGGGAAAATTTTATGCTGTACGTGAGGAAAATTTTTTACTTAGCGCAGTAAGTGCCACTAAAGAAAAAATTTTTGAACTTGATGACTTTGTACGTCCGCTATATGAAAAATATTTCAAGCGCAATCCATTAACCCGCTACGTCGATTTTAATCAAGGCTTAGACGCTCGCTTATTGGACGAACATAAAATGTCACGGCTTGCGGAACTTAATCTGCACCCAATGCGCATTGCATTTGACCATATCGAGCAACGCGAAATTTATGAACGCGCCATTCATTTAGCGGCAAAATTCGGCATTCGCAATTTATCAAACTATCTGCTTTATAATTTCCTTGACACGCCTGAAGATTTTTATAACAGATTGAAAATAAATATTGATCTTTGTGAGGAACTTAACCTTTCAATTTATTCCTTTCCAATGAAATATTGTCCGATAGATGACCCTGAATATTTTAGTAACCGCGATTATATTGGACGGCATTGGAACAGGAAATTTATTCGCGCCATTCAAGCTATAATCAATGCGACGAAAGGCAAAGTTGGACGCGGTCGAACTTTTTTTGAGAAAGCCTTCGGAAAAAATCTTGATGAATTTCATGAATTGCTATATATGCCCGAAACTTTCATAATCTACCGTAAAAGGTACGAAGACAATTTGACGGCGGATTGGCGCAGAAAATTTTTATCCCTTAACGATGATGAAAAAATTGACGCGAAAAAATTTATTGAGCAAAATAAATTTTCAGATGCCGATATATCTACAGTCACATCTTCAAATATTCGCGACTTGCTGAAATTTTATCAAGTCAAGCGAAGTTAGCTTGTAGGAGTTATTAAATGGCGAAAAAAATTTCTAAATACGTCTGTCAAGAATGCGGCGCAGAATCAGTTAAATGGCTGGGGCGCTGTCCTTCGTGCGGACAATGGAATACTTTAGTTGAAGAAAACGTCGAGGAAGTCAACCCTAAACACGCCTTGACTACAACTTTTGAAGTTCCGCGCAGAATTGCTGAAGTTGATTTATCTGAACTGCCGCGCTTTTCAACAGGGTCTGGCGAATTGGATCGCGTACTTGGCGGCGGCTTAGTGCAAGGTTCAATAATTTTAATCGCAGGTGATCCTGGCGTTGGCAAGTCAAGTTTGACGTTGGCAGTTTGCGCTTACGTTGCAAAAAATAATCGGCGCGTCTTGTACGTTACTGGTGAAGAAAGTTCCCGCCAAATTCGTATGCGTGCTGAAAGATTAAACGCGCTTGCTGACGAACTTTTTATTTGCGCGGAAAATAATTTTGAGCGAATCACTCAACACGTTGAAAAAGTTGAGCCAGAACTTTTGATTGTCGATTCAATTCAAACGATTTATAAATCTGATATTGAAAGTGCGCCTGGCAGTGTTTCACAAGTTCGCGAATGTTCGGCAGGTTTAATGCGCCTTTCAAAAAGTCACGGCGTCACAACC
>JAFSUE010000132.1 GCA_017445435.1 Selenomonadaceae bacterium
AAGTGGCAGGGGTAGCTGGACTCGAACCAACGCATGCGGGATTCAGAATCCCGTGCCTTACCAACTTGGCGATACCCCTGCGTCTAAGACTTAGAAATTTTACACATAAAAAATTTTTTTGTCAAGGGAATTTATTTTTTATAAACTTTATGTTATTTGAATTTAAGTTCCTTAGATAAATTTTTTATTTCATAAAAAATACGTCTTTACGACCTTTCAAAGTGTTAGGCGGCAATACCCCCCCCGTCAGGAAGGCTGTACCTTGCTTTTTCGGGTCATTGTCCAAAAACGCTACGGGATTAATTTTTTCAAATTCAAAACACGGCGCTTGAAAAGTCGACATATGCCCCGCGCCAAAAATATAATTTTCTGTCTTGCCGGCATTGACAAGCTCCACTTTTTTCTTGACCACCGCAAGTAACGCGCTCAACTTTACAATACAATCTTTCTTGCTCATTATTTAACATCCAATCGAATCGTGAATGACTTTAACCATATAATCAAGCTTTTCAGCCGTCATGCCAGGATAAACGCCAATCCAAAAAGTATCGCGCATAATTTTATCTGTGTTTATCAAATCGCCAACGACGCGGTAACCTTCGCCAGTCTTTCGCATTTCGTCAAAACAGGGATGACGCAAAATATTTCCAGAAAAAAGCAGTCGCGTTTGAATGTTATGATCCTCAATGAACTTGACAACTTTATAACGGTCAACTCCTGCGCGGCAAGTCAGCAAAAATCCAAACCAGCTTGGATTAGAATTTTCACACGGTACAGGCAAAATAAATTTCTCTTGCAAGTCGGTTAAACCTTCAAGCAGTCGTGAAAAATTTTGACGCCGACACTCAACAAAATTCGGCAACTTTTTCAACTGCGCACAACCAATAGCCGCTTGCATATCGGTAGCCTTCAAATTGTAGCCAAAATGCGAATAAACGTACTTGTGGTCGTAGTCAACAGGAAGTTCGCCGCGTTGCCCGTCGAAACGGTGTCCGCAAAGATTATCACGTCCAGCAGGGCAAATGCAATCGCGTCCCCAATCTCTGAATGAACGAATAATTTTGTGAAGTAAAGGATTATTTGTATAAACTGCGCCGCCTTCGCCAGTCGTCATATGATGCGCGGGATAAAAACTTGACGTGCCAATATCGCCAATCGTACCAGTAAATTTTTCAACGCCGTTGAGCGTGTACGTTGAGCCGAGCGCGTCGCAATTATCTTCGACAAGCCATAAATTATGTTCGTCACAAAAATTTTTAACCGCCTTCAAGTCAAATGGGTTGCCGAGCGTATGCGCCAACATCACAGCTTTAGTTTTCGGTGAATATGCCGCCTCAAGTTGCGTCACGTCGATATTGTACTGAGGAATGGTCACGTCGACAAACACGGGAATTGCGCCGTACTGAATAATTGGTGAAATTGTCGTAGGAAATCCAGCGGCAACGGTTATGACTTCATCGCCGCGCTTAATTTGTCTGTCACCTAAAAGCGGCGAAGTTAAAGCCATAAATGCAATTAAATTTGCTGATGAGCCAGAATTTACCAGCGAACAATATTTAACGTCAAGGTACGCGGCAAAATTTTTTTCAAACTCATTTGCATAACGTCCCGCCGTCAACCAAAATTCCAGCGCACTGTCAACAAGGTTTACCATTTCTTCAGCGTCATAAACACGAGACGCATAATTAATTCTGTCGCCTTCGTGAAAATCTTTTTGCTGATTGTGGAACTCATTGCAATAATCTTTCACAAGCGCCAAAATTTTATCGCGCATTTCTTGTTGCGTCATTTGAATCCTCCAAAAAATTTTCAACTTGATTTTCCATACAGTTCACAACGTCGCCGCCGTCACGATAAATTTTGTACCATTCAACAGACTTTTCAACCGCCGTTGTAATATTCCAGCGCGGCTGCCAATCGAAGACAGATTTAATTTTTGAGCAGTCCAGCTTTAAAAAATTTGCCTCCTTAGGTTGATTAAGCGCTTTACTTTCCCAACGCAAATTTTCTCCCCAACTTCGACAAAAAATTTCTGCCAATTCGCCAGTCGTCACATTATCATTTTCAGACGGTCCAACGTTATAACTTCCAGCAAAATTTTTATCGTCGAACTGCGCGGCGGCAATCATCATGTACGCAAAAAGCGGTTCTAAAACGTGTTGGTACGGACGAATAGAATTTGGGTTGCGAACTTCAATAACTTTACCTTCCAACGCGGCGCGTACACAGTCAGGAATTATTCTAAACTCCGCAAAATCTCCACCGCCTATAACGTTACCTGCCCGCGCAGTTGAAATGGCAACTTCCCGCGCAGAAAAAAAACTCCTGCTGTAACATTGCGTCACAAGTTCAGAGCAACTTTTACTGTTTGAATATGGATCATTGCCGTTAAGTTCGTCTGTCTCACGGTAGCTGTAGCACCATTCGTTATTGTAATAAACTTTATCCGTCGTGACATTGACGAAGGAACGAACGCTTTCATTTTGGCGTATGCACTCCAAAATATTTACCGTACCCATAACATTCGTTGAATAAGTTTCCACTGGATTTTTATAGCCTTCCAATACAATCGGTTGAGCCGCCAAGTGAAAAACTATTTCGGGCTGGAAAATTTTAAATTCGCGTTGAAGTTTTTCCAAGTTGCGAACGTCACCAATGACGGAATTTATTTCTTTGTCAATGCCGATTAAATCGAAAAGGTTAGTTGAAGTCGGCGGCTGAAGTGAATAGCCTTTAAATTCCGCGCCAAAATTTTTTAGTACGAAGGCAAGCCAAGCGCCTTTAAAGCCAGTGTGACCCGTCACGAAAACTTTTTTATTTCGCCAAAATTTTTTATTGTCCATTAAAATTTTACCACAACTTCCAAGGCGCATTTTTACTCTGCCACATTGTCTCAAGTTCGCGCTTATCTCTAATCGTGTCCATACATTTCCAAAATCCCGTGTACTTGTACGCTCTCATTTCGTCATCTTGAATAACTTTATTGAAAGGTTCGCTCTCCAACATAGTATCGCTATCAATGTAATTAAAAATTTCAGGGCGCATAACCATAAAGCCGCCGTTGACGAAGGGAACATCAGCTTTAGACTTTTCGCGAAATGATAAAACTTTATCGCCGTCAAGAGTAAGTGCGCCGAAACGTCCTGCAGGTTGAACGGCGGTTATCGTACAAATTTTGCCGTGTGATTCGTGAAATTTAATCAGCTCATTGACATCAACTGTACAAACGCCATCGCCGTAAGTGACCATAAAATTTTCATTGCCTATGTACGGTTGAGTTTGTTTAATTCGCCACGCCGTCAACGATTCGTAGCCAGTATTAAGCACTGTTACTTTCCAAGACTCGGAATAATTTTTGTGGAAAGTTATACTTCCTTCGCCGCTGAAATCAAAAGTCACGTCGCTATTGCGTAAAACGTAATCTGCAAAATAATCTTTGATAAGGTGCTGTTTGTAGCCGCCGCAAATTATAAATTCATTGTGTCCCCAATGCGAATAAATTTTCATGATGTGCCAAAGTATGGGCTTGCCGCCGATCTCAATCATTGGTTTGGGAAGAAATTGTGTCTCTTCACCGATTCGCGTACCGAATCCACCAGCTAAAATAACAACTTTCAAACAATTCCCTCCTGTAAAAATTTTTCATCTATAAAAATTCACGGCAATTATACGCCTAAACTTACAAACTAACCAGCCTTCCCGCCGTCAACAAGTACAAATATTTTTCCGCAATCTTAATTGACGTAAGAGTTTCAATAGCCTGCACGTACAATTTAATTTGTTCGCGGTATTCGTGCCTGAAATGTTCGTCAGAATTATTTATGTCCGTCTTGTAGTCAATCAAAATCCATTCGCCAGTTTCAGCGTCTTTGAAAAGCAAATCGATAATGCCTTGTATAAAAATTTTTTCACCTGCCGCGTTACGGAAATTTTCAACTTCGTTAATCGTTCCCGCGTCAATCTTTTGGCTAAATGGAAGTTCACGATAAATTTCCTTAGCGGCAAGTACACGACGCCCCAAGTTGCTAGCAAAAAATTTTTCAATATTAGCAATATTTTTTTTGACGGCGGCGCCTTGTTCATCAGTAAAAATCTGCGCGGTAACCATTTCGTCAATCTGCGCGGAAATATTTTTAGCGTCAAGTTCACCGTTCAAATTTAAATGTTGCATGACGCTATGAATTAACGTTCCAAATTCAGCGGCGGTAATGTCAACTTTCTGCATAAAGTTAGGGCGGCGATAAAGTCTAGCCTTGTCAAATTTTTTCTTGCGAAGTTCGACAAGCTGTACTGAATCTTCCTCCGCTTCAAGAATACGGCGCTTAACTTCCGTGACAGATAATTTTGCTGGAATTTTGGCAAGCGGCGAATCTTCAGCAACTTCAGGCGGCGGCGAAATTTTTTTAGCCTCAACTTTAAATTCAACGTCGCCAAGTTTAATTGCGGACTTTTTCAAGACTTTCACGTCAGCAACTTTTTCTATGCTGTCACGAATCATTAAAAGCCATTCGATAGGATGTGCAACGCCTTGAATCATTCCGACGGTTAATTCATTGTTCAACGTATCTTCGCCGAATTTATTCAGCGCGGCAGAATTTTTTACCGTACCGACAAGAAATAATTTTTCACGGGCTCGCGTCAAGGCAACGTATAAAACTCTAAGTTCTTCGGCTAACATTTCAGCTTTAACTTTTTTACTGATAACTTCACGAACAAAAGTTGTGACGCGCGTTAAGCCCCTCAACAGCGGCTGTGTATTGTGAATGCCAACGCCTAAATTTCTATGCGCAATTACAGTTTCGCTCAAATCTTTCGTATTAATTTTTTTGCCAAGTTGCGCCACGAAGACGACGGGAAATTCTAAACCTTTGCTCTTGTGAATGCTCATCACGCGGACGACGTTTTCATTTTCGCCTAAAGTTCGCGCGGCTGAAAGATCATTTTCAAGTTCACGAATTTTTTTTATGAATTGAATGAACCGTGACAATCCACGAAAGGCAGTTGATTCAAATTCGGCGGCGCGGTCAATCAGCATTCGTAAGTTTGCCTGCGCAACTTTACCGTCAATCTTCGTGCCAAAATAATCGTAGTAGCCCGTTTCACGATAAATTTTACTTAAAAGCTCTGGTACGCCAACTTGCCGCGCCATTTCACGCCAACTTTTCAGTTTGTCCAAAAAATTTTTACACCGCGCAGAAAGTTCATCATCAGCTGAAAAATTTTTAATCAGCGTGTACAAGTCAGCGGTTTTATCAGAAAGGCGAAGTGTCGCTAAATCTTGTTCAGAAAATCCGCCAATCGGACTAAGCATAACTGCCGCAAGTGGAATATCCTGCCGCGCATTGTCAAGCACATTCAAAAGACTAAGCGTCGTTAAAATTTCTGGCGCTTTGAAGTAGCCGCTATCATCAGCCGCATAAGCTGGAATGTTATTTTTCTGCAACACGTCAATAATTTTCGCCGCTCGACCGTCGACAGCCCGCATTAAAATTACAATGTCTTTGTAGGTAATTTCGCGGTAAGCTTTTAAATCCTTGTCCCAAATATTTTTATGCGCGTCGACAATCGATTTAATTTTGTCCGCGATAACTTGAACTTCCAAACTCAACTTGTCAAATTCTTCAGCATTAGGAAAATCATCTGGCGGCGCGTCATCTTTGTCGTCATCAGAATTGCTAGCCTTTTTAACGTCTTCAAGGTTGATGATTAAAAATTCTGCTGGCTCATCAAAAGAATTTTTTACGGCGGGATAATCAGCGCCAAAATTTAATTCAGCGTCTTCATTATAATCAATTTCCATAGCGTCTTTAGTCATCAAGCGGCGGAAAAT
>JAFSUE010000133.1 GCA_017445435.1 Selenomonadaceae bacterium
GTTGCCGTCTAAAAATTTAATCTGCGCGGGCAAAATTTTTTTCATCGTGTCTTTGAAATAGTTGAAGTGCGTACAACCCAAAACTACCGACGAAAAATTTTTGAAGTCGTACGGCGCAAATTCTTCACGCAAATAATTTTCCACGTCGACTGAATTAAATTCTTGCCGTTCCGCAAAGTCTACAAGTTTTTGCAAGGCGCGAAGTTCCACAAAATTTTTAGCGTTGAGGCGGTCAATCAAGTTATAAATTTTTTCGCCGCGAACTGTAATTTCAGTAGCCGCCACAAAGACTTTTTTCTGCGGGTACAAATCCAGCGCAACTTTAATGGCGGGTTCCATTCCGATAATCGGCAAAGAATATTTTGCACGCATTTTGCGGACAGCGACGGAAGTTGCCGTATTGCAAGCTACGACGATAGCGCCAACATTTTGTGCCGTCAAAAATTGAAATGCCGCGTCGACGTAGCCTAAAACTTGTTCGCGAGTCTTCGTGCCGTAGGGTACGTTGTCTTCGTCCGCATAAAAAATAAATTCTTCACTAGGCAAAATTTTCATGGCGTGATGAAGTACCGACAGCCCGCCAATTCCTGAATCAAAAAATGCTATCTTCATTGACTTCCTCCGCATTACAATTAATTTCCGCTTAAAACTTTTCTAAATTCCGCGCCGTTTGAAATTGGGATAATCTGCGCGGGAAAAATTTTTTGCAAATCGTCAAGCGAAACATCATCAAGAAAAACATTTTCGCCAAAACGAATTGCAGTAGCTGGAATTAAAATTTTATCGCGTGGACGGTCAAACTTTTTAAGCGTGTCGATAATATCGCCGCCAGTCAAAAGCCCAGAAACATTTACGCCGCCGCCGAAAAATTTATTTTCAACAGGCAAAATCCTAGCGTCAAGGTTAGGATTTTTTTTAATTTCTTCGTCGACAAGCTTTTTCAAAACTTTAGCAATGGACGTACCGCAAATTATGTCGATAGCTTGTAGCGCGTGGCTAGTAGCTGGTATATTTTCGGCGTTAAATTCTTCAATGAAATTGCGCGTCATACCAATTCCGTTTTCAATCTGCGGGAAGTCGTCATAAAATTCGACGGGCGGCATTTCAAGTTCAGCTAAAAAATAAAATTCGTCGGCAAGGTAAATAAAAGTTTCGCCAGATTCGCCGCGCAGTTGACGCTGAAATTTTTCCACTTGCTGAATGACTTTCAACGCGCCAGCTTTATCAAATTGCGTCAATGGAAATTTATCACGGCGATATTTCGTCACGCCAACTGGAACAATCGCCAAGCTTAAAGCATTGGGACGCCGTTTCAAAATTTCTTCGATAGTAAAATTTAATTCGTCGCCGTCATTCAAATTCGGACAAAGTACAACCTGCGTGTGGTATTCGACGCCAGCGCGGTCAAGTTTATCAAGTTGAGTTTGAATTTTCGCGGCTAAAGGCGTACGCATAAGTTTTTCACGTACAGCAGGATTCATCGCGTGAATTGAAATGTACAGTGGCGATAAGTGAAAATTTTTTATGCGCTTGAAGTCGTCGTCAGTCAAATTTGTCAGCGTGATAAAATTTCCATACAAAAAAGAAAGGCGATAATCATCGTCTTTCACAGATAAAGTTTTACGCATATTCGGCGCTATCATATCGACGAAACAAAAGACGCAGTGATTTTTACAAATTTTAATTCCGTCGAAGACAGCTGATTCAAATTCTGCGCCAAGCTCTTCGTCAACATCTTTGTCTAAAGATTTTAATTCGCGGCTACCGTCTGCGTGTTCTATTAAAATTTCAATTTTTTCTTCAGCAAATTCAAAACTAAAATCGATTATATCACGAAGTTTTTTACCGTTGACTTGTAAAATTTTATCGCCGATAACTAAACCAATTTTTTGAGCTAAACTATTTTCTTCGATATTTGAAATTTTCATTACGAATTACGCATTCCTCATTCCTAATTAATTATCACATTCCGCGCGAACCTTGATAGTCAATTTCAGCGCCTTTTCTTTCCTTTTCAACAATTTCATTTTCATAGTGAAAACATTCATCGGCAATATCTTTATTGAGAATCAGCAAGCAAATTAAATTCGGAATTGCCATCAAGCCGTTCATCGTGTCTGAAAAGTTCCATACAACGTCTAAAGTTTGCGTCGCGCCTATAAAAGTTATGCAGCTGAAAACTGCGCGGTAAAAATAAATAACTTTGCGGTTGCTGATGAGATATTCAAGCGATTTTTCGCCGTAATATTCCCAGCCGAGAATTGTTGAGTACGCGAAAAGCGCTAAGCTAATCGACACGATAACGCGTGCCCAATCGCCGAAAACTGTACTAAAAGCTAAAATCGTAAGTTCAGCGCCAGAAACTAATTTTCCAGTTGTAACGTCGACAGAACCGAGCATTCCTGAACTTGCAATAACCGTACCAGTCAAGAAACAAATTATCATCGTGTCAAAAAAAGTTCCCGTCATATTGACATAACCTTGACGCGACGCATGGTCAGTACGTGCCGCCGCCGCCGCGATTGGTGCAGAACCTAAACCAGCTTCATTTGAAAATACGCCACGTGCTACGCCCCAACGCATTGCAGTCAACATTGTTGCAACGATTGAACCGCCGACGCCGCCTGCTACTGCCTCCGTTGAGAACGCCATTTGAATCATTGTTGCCCAACCAGAAGGAACGTTTTCAAAATTCACGATAATAACAATTAACGTGACTACAACGTAAAATGCCGCCATTGACGGAACAATTACGC
The DNA here is from genome assembly GCA_017445435.1 of Selenomonadaceae bacterium. Taxonomy (GTDB): domain Bacteria; phylum Bacillota; class Negativicutes; order Selenomonadales; family Selenomonadaceae; genus Quinella. The sequence continues at coordinate 2,757 of JAFSUE010000133.1, forward strand.
TGGAAACTTTGCCGATTGAGTGAACGCCGCGCATTAAAACTGCCAGCGAACAAACCGTTAAAATTAAACCAGTTACCCAAGTTGGAATGGCAAAACTTGCATGGAAAGCCGCGCTGATTGAGTTTGCCTGCGTCATATTGCCGATACCGAATGACGCGCAGACTGCGAAGAATGCAAATAAAACTGCCATAACGCGTCCAAACATTCCGCCGATACCGTTTTTCATGGCGTACATTGGACCGCCAGCCATTTCACCGACTGAATTTGTTTCACGATATTTTACCGCTAAAACGGATTCGCCGTACTTCGTCGAAAGTCCAAAAGCCGCGCTGATCCACATCCACACGATAGCGCCAGGTCCACCAAGTACCATTGCCGTTGCTACGCCGACAATGTTGCCTGTGCCGACTGTTGCTGAAAGTGCCGTCATCAATGATTGAAATGGCGATAAGTCTCCGTCGTGACGATCTTTTTTCTGCATTATCAATTTTATGGCGTAAAATAAATTTTTCCACGTCAAAAATTTCAATCGTACCGTCAAAAAAATTCCTGTGCCGACCAACAGCGCAAGCATCACTGGACCCCAGACGAAGTTGTTCACGTCGTTTAGAAGTTGTGACAAATCCATTAAAAATTAACCTCCTTTAAAAATTTTGAAAATAAAAAACGCTGAAATTTATTAAAATAATTCCAGCGTCAATTATAATTTAATTTTAACAATATTGTCAATTTTCGGCGGCGTTGTATACAAATTAGGGCATAGGGTACAAAAATTTTTACACTGCCGCAGTTATCAAGTTATCGCCTTGAGAAATTTTTTCGCCGTCAGCCGTGACAATATCTTTGTAGTTGTCGTGATTCGTGACAAGAACAGGCGTTATGACGGGGTAGCCAGCCTTTTTAATTTTGTCAATGTCAAATTCAATCAGCAACTGCCCTTGTTTAATTTTATCGCCTTGCTGAACGTGAGTTTTAAAGCCGTCGCCATTCATCTTGACGGTGTCCATTCCAATGTGAATTAAAATTTCAGCGCCTTTATCAGTTTTAATGCCAATCGCATGACCAGTTGGGAAAAGTGTTGTAACTTCGCCGTCAGCAGGGGCTACAACTTGACCGACGGCAGGATTTACGGCAATTCCTTTACCAAGCAAGCCACTTGCAAAAACTTCGTCAGGTACGTCAGGCAGTGCAACTAAAGCGCCAGTTAATGGGCTTTTCAAAATTTCGCGTTCAACGCCTTGTGTTTCATTCTGCGCGACGTTAGTATCATTTGCCGCCGTAATTTCAGCCGTTTCAACAGCTTCAACTGCGGGTACGTCGTCTTTGTAAGTGGGAAATGCCATTGCAAAACCTGCCGCGAAGGCAACTGCTGAAACAATCATTCCGTTGTACATACCGCTAACGTCATTTGTTGAAGGATCGATAAAGCAAGGATATTGAAATACACCAAGTCCGCCGAAAATGTAAAGTTTAACGCCGAGCAAGGCTACTAATGCGCCGCCAATCGCGCCGCCGATACATGACATTATGAAAAATTTTTTACGCGGCAACGTCACGCCGTAAATTGCGGGTTCAGTTACGCCAAAAATTCCGCTTAAAAA
>JAFSUE010000134.1 GCA_017445435.1 Selenomonadaceae bacterium
AAATTTCGGCGGCTTGAAAAATTTTCCGCGTGTAAGAATTGGCATTGGGCGTCCTCCTGAAAATTGGAGCGTAAACGGTCACGTACTTAGCCCGTTTAATGATGAAGACGCGGCGAAAATTTCAGCGGCACTTGATGAACTTGTACCCGCCGTAATTTGTATTTTCCGTGAAGGCATTGATAACGCCATGAATAAATTTAATCCAAAAAAAATTTCAGCTGAAAGAGAGTTTCAAACTTTGATAACGTAGGAAAGAAAGGGGGGCGCAAGGACGCGCACCCGTCCGCGCAAATCGCGGAATTTTCTTTGCGCCAAAAGAAAAGTAGTTTAAAAAAAATAAAAAATTTGTATCAATTCTATTTAAAAATGGGGGAAAATAAAAAAATGATGAGAGTATTACTTGCTGAAGATGACAAAAGATTGGGCAGACTTATTGAATATATGCTGAATCAAAACCGCGTACAGGTTGAATGGGTCACTAACGGCGCGGATATTTACGAATACGCTATGTATTCAGAGTACGATATTTTAATTTTGGATTGGATGATGCCGAATGTTTCAGGCATTGACGCTTGCCGCGCACTTCGTGAGGCTGGCTACGAAAAAGCAATTTTAATGTTGACAGCTAAAGATACCGTTGAAGATCGCGTGACTGGACTTGATGCGGGCGCTGATGATTATCTTGTCAAGCCCTTTGAATTTGAAGAACTTTTAGCTAGACTTCGCGCACTTGGCAGACGTACAAGTCAACGTATTCAGCAAGAAATTGTTGAAGTCGGAGATTTTACGCTGAATCGTACAACAAAAGTTTTGAAGAAAAAAAATCAAGTTATACAACTTTCGCCGCGTGAATTTCAGCTGTTCGATTTACTTTCGCAAAATTTGGGCGTCGTCGTACCGCGTGAAATTATTTTGGACAGAATCTGGGGACTTGAACGCGATATTACGTCAAACAATATTGATTCGTACATGAAAATTTTGCGGAAAAAGTTAAACGAAGTCGACGGCAATATCTCAATAAAAACTGTACGCGGCATTGGTTACCGCTTAGAAGCCTAAAATAATTCGTAATGAGGAATGCTTAATGCGTAATGTTTAATTTGGGAAACTATAAGCTGAAATCTAAAAACTAATGAGGATTTTTTTGAATGGAAATTTTTAGGAGTAGTCGCCTGCGCTTAACGCTTGTGTACGCGATAATCATGGGAATTTTTTTAATCCTACTGATTTTTCTTGTACACAAGTCAATGGATTGGGCAATGTTTTCTGAACAGGCACATGAAATTTCCGACGCGGCAGACGGTGTAGCAGAGGCGCAAGCCTACCACATACGTCACCCAAACGCCGCCGTTGATGAAAATCGTTACTATAAAAATACTAACGACAGATTATTTTTTTATATCTTCACGCCAGACGGTCAACTCCTAGATTTTGTACGCGCATCTTTCAGAATCGAGCCGTTCATTTTGGAATTTATGACGCCAGAAAAATTTAAAGACGCTGAAGTAAAAGTTTTCGACTTGCCTAGCGAATCGGGACGCTTAATCAACGTGATGATGACGATGAAAACTATTCAAGTCGACGATATGGAACAGCTTGTGTACGTTGGAAAAGATGTAACGGCGCTTTATTCAGGCTTACAGAAGGCGACGTACATTTTAATTTTCTTGGGATTAATCGCGCTTATAATCGCGTCAGTATTCGGTCACATAATGGCGGGACGTGCAATAATTCCGCTCAAGGAAGCTTACGAAAAACAAAAACAATTCGCGGCTGATGCGTCACACGAACTTAGGACGCCGTTAGCCGTCGTCATGGCGTCAGCAGATTTACTTATGGCTGATCCGTCGATTGACAATCCATTTTTAAAGGAAGTTATCGGCGACGTAAAAAGCGAAGTTAAAAAGATGACGCAACTTGTAAGTGATTTATTAATGGTTGCGCGAAGTGACAATAACGCATTGAAGGTTAAAATTCAGCGCGTCGACTTGGGCGACCTCTTGGAACAAAATGTACGAATGATGACGCCGCTTGCTGAAAAAAAAGAAATTTCCCTTGTTGGAGGAAATTTCCGAAAAGTTATGATTGACTGCGACGAACAAAAGATTAAGCAGTTAATTTTAATCCTTGTCGACAATGCGATTAAGTACACGCCGAACGGTGGCAACGTTACAGTTGAAATGGGCGAAGAGACCGCGCAGAAAGTTTATTTTTCCGTGAAGGATAGCGGCATTGGAATTGCGCCTGAAGATCAGAAAAAAATTTTTGAGCGCTTTTACCGCGTCGATAAAGCGCGTTCCCGTGAAATGGGCGGCAATGGTTTAGGCTTGTCAATCGCTACTGAAATTTTGCGCATACACAGCGGAAAAATTTTTGTGGACTCCGAACCTGGTCACGGTACGACGTTTACAGTTGAACTTAAACTCAATTTAGAAAAATAATTTAATTCGTAATGAAAAAATTTTTTACCTTGAATTCTACATTAAAAGCGTTTAAATAAAAAAAAGCGCCAATTCCTTGACGCATTCAAAATTTATAAAGTCGCTAGAAATTTTTAGCGGCTTTTTATTTTAAAAAAATTTTCCAGCAAAACTTTTTAAACGTCCAAAGACGACGTAGCATTTACGCGCACGCTTGGGATTGGAATTTGGATCGTTAATCGTGAGTTCAGCATTTGAGCCGACAGATTCTTTACCGCGATTCGCAACAAAATTCATATGCAGTT
>JAFSUE010000135.1 GCA_017445435.1 Selenomonadaceae bacterium
TCCGCGATAGATTTTTATTTCTCTTGGCGCGTCAATAGCAATGCGCACGTTCTCTCCTTGAACTTCAACAACATTTATGACGATGTCGTCGCCAATCATTATCTGTTGACGCGGTTTTCTCGTCAAAACCAGCATTCTTTTAAACCTCGTTCTTTCCTACTTGTCGGGGAAAAGTCTGTGTTTGGTAGTATAATTGCTTTTCTCCATAACAATCTGCTTAGCCTGCATATTTTCAAGATTAATGACAATCGGCGCCAACAGATTAGCCGTCATGTAGCGAATACTGCCATTTGGAATTGTAATAAGCGCATAGACAAGGATTTTTTCGCTGTCCGTGATTTTCAATTCTTCAACTGTTTCATCGTCAATTTCTGCCGAATAATCGGGGAAGAAAATTTCCGGTATCGTCAAAAGAAAGGCTAATTCGGGCTTATTAAGCGATTGCAAAAAGTAGTAGGGCGTTTCTTCGTCGTAGGGAAGGACAATAAATTCGTGTTCATCCTCAAAAGCGGGAATACCGTCTTTGAAATGGACAATTCGCTTTTCATCAACTTCAATTTCGCCGAACCTGTCGGTGTTTATTTTTCTCATTAAAACTTGCCTCCATAGAAATTTTTTATGCAGAATCAAGCGTAAATGTCGTAATAATCTTCAGTCACCCATTGGCGCAAAAAGCCTTCATTTTCAATGTAAGTCCTAACGCCGCCTTGAGTGGTCTGAATATCGGCACTTGGCGCAGTTTGAATTTCGGCGGTAACGTCGCCAACGTCAGGCTCACCTACAACTTGCGGTTCAGCAACGTAAATTTCAGCGCCACGCGTCCACTGCAAATTAAAAACTGTTTCGGCAACAGCGTCACGGAAAAGTTGACTCCTAAATTGGCTTTTTAAGTCATCACCTTTTTTAGCGCCGTTGTTGATTCGTGACCATGCCGTTTGCGTATGCCTTGACGTTGACTGCCGCGCATCTGAAACGCCTTTTTGTCCGCGTTCACGCGCCAACTCAAGCATCGTCCGTTTACCTGTAACGTATTGGCTGTCGTGAGTGTTTATATCAGTTTGCGGTTGCGTTATCCATTGATTGGAGCTTGCTTGCTGATTGTTCGTGTGAATTTGCGGTTTTACAAAGGCGGCTCGATCCAGTGTACCGCGTCTTATCTGCATACCGATTTGCGGCAACTCGTGACGAATGTTTAACCTCAACATTTTTATTTCCCTCCTGCCGCAAAAATTCCTGCCGATTTAAGATTTCAACTTATTTTTTATATCGACATTTTATCGCTAAAAAATAAAAATTGCAACAGTACAATTTATTTTCTACAAAAAAATTTAGGGAATTACGAATTAAAAATTTTTCTACAATCTAGGGCGTGTTGATTAATTCTAAGTTGGTAAAATTTTTTAAATTTAAATCTACTTTTCTTTTGGCGCAAAAGAAAAGCGCGTCCTTGCGCGCCTCTCCTTAGTCCAAGTTATTTTATTCAACAGCTCCTAACTTAGAGACAAAAAAAGAGTTCGCAGTTTTCACAACCGCAAACCCTTAGAAAATTAATTTGAATTAGAGATAATCGGCAAGTGAGACGGGCAAAATTCTGCCGCCCATTGACAGTGACATATTATAAAGCGAAGTCATTTCCATAAGACGCGTTGCCAATTCCGCCACGTCGACGCCGCTGACATTTGTTATATCTTCGGTTATTGTGTTGCCCTGCGTCGTCAACATATCGGTTACGCCTTCGTAAAGCTGAATACGTGAACCTAATGTAGTTTGCGCAAGAGCTATCGAATTATGCGCGGCGTTGGAAAGTGACACGCCGTCAGAAGTCAGCCACTCAACATCACCGGCGCGGACTTTATTATAGACAGTCAGCATATCGTTTATGAATGCCGAGCCTGAATAATTGTTACCGGAATAAGCGTCGTCAAAAATATCGTGTCCAAAAATATCTTGTCCCGTGACGCTTACAACGTCGCTCATATTATCGTTTGCGCCGTTACGCTTAACCATAGAAATTTTATTCATATCGCCGTTATAAGTTACGATTTGTTGCTTTACGGTAGACAAATTAAGCGTCTTGGTTTCCGTCGTTGCATCGCCGTTGGCATCGGTTGTGTCTGCGGTAAAACTCATAGAATCGCTTACAATGAGACCTTTGCTGTTAACGTATTTGCTGACCGAGAAAACATCTGTATCGGTAACATCAATGGGGGAGCTGTAATTTATGATGCCTTCTTGGAGCAATCTTTTTGTTTCGGCGTTGTTATCGGCGTCGTTCAGCGCATATTGAAGGGTGCTGTAGTCCATTATGATAAGTTCTTTGTAGCCCTCTTCGACAAATTTTTTGGTGTAAACGTAGCCGGTGTTTGTGTCCATGTAGTAAACGTCGTATCTGTCATCGGGATTTTCAAGGCGCAACATTTGATTAACGTCCGCGTCGCCGTCGTTAGTTTGTCCCGTGAAAAATTTAGTCTGCGCGGCGGCAAGCGTCTTGGCAAGTGCTCTGTCTGTCGAATCTTCGGACATTGTAAACGGTTCGGTAATATCTTTTTGTCCTGAAAAAATATATCTGTCGCCTTGTTGAGTATTGCAAAGTGAAACAATTTCTTCAATGCACGAATACATTTCTTTTGCAATGGCCTCAAAATCCGAATCGGTGTTGTGTTCGTTAGCCGCTTCAACAGTTTTTTGAACAAAAGTTTTCGCGTGTATTAACATATTGGAAAGTGTGGCGTCTTCGGTTTTCATAATCGAAATACCACTTTCCACGTCACGCTGATACTGATCATTTTCGGCTTGAGAAACGTTGTAGCGCAGGAATTTTGAATAGGCCACGGGATCATCACTGCCGCGATGAAGTTTTGAACCGTCCGCCTGTTCAAAAAGTTGTGTCTGCTGTTTATAGGATTTATTCAGCGCAACTTTATAATTGTACATGTACTGAAGACTGCTAATCCGCATTGTCATATAACGCGGCGTCCCTCCTTGGAGAGCACGCCTTCACCGTCCTTTCTTTGTTAGGGAGTAGGTTAGTAGGTTAATAGGTTAGTAGTTGTTAGAAATTCTACTAACCTACTAACCTAACAACTACCAACTAATTACCTGCCGACAGCGCCGGTGCTGTTGACAAGCCTGTCAAGGCATTCGTCCATAGCGTTAAGGCAACGCGAACAGGCAACGAAGGCTTTTTGATATTTTATCATATTTGTAAGTTCTTCGTTCCAGTCAACACCACTTGTAGCGGCGCGCCAATTCTCAACCTGCGTCATAATTGCATCTTGCTGATCAATTCGCGTATCAACGCTTTCAGCTTCAACCGCAAGCTCCGTAACCGTCGAGATATAAAAAGAGTTCATACCTTGCCCGCCGGTTGAATTAATTGTACCGGGATAATCATTTGCATAGCGATTGATAGTATAAGCGTTAGACCTGCCCGCCGTGAGAATTGTTTCACGTGACATATTGAAGAGTTCGCTAAGGTAAACCGCATTGGTGCCGTCGCCCGTGCGTTCGCCCCAATCAATCACCTTGCTGTAATAAGTGTCTGAATCGGTAACGTTTATTCCGTCGACAGATGAAACGCTGGAGTAGTCGCCGGTGTTGTCAAAAGCAGTAGCCGCCGCAACATACATATAGGCTTCGGGCATTGAAAATTTTTCGTTAAGCTTAAGTTCGTGTATGATAGCCGAGCAAGAAAGTTGTTCAAATTTACCGTCGGCGCGAATTACATTTACAACATTTACGCCCCAATCTTCATTGTAATCGTAGGTATAAGTTGCGCCGTTTTCGCCATAGAAATTTACGGCGTTGGAAACTTTGACTGTATCATTAGTGCCTACTTGGTCGGCGTCTACCAACTGAATGGAATAAGCGCCCGTGCCGTCGTCGACGCGTTCATAAGTGACTTTGCCTTCTGAATCGGTCACCTTATTAAAATTGCCCGCCGTGTCCGCCGCGTAAACATAAACCTGTTTCTCTTCGCAAAATCCTTCATCGTTTACTTCAGTCCATTTTGTTAAAGCCTGCTGTTCGCCGTAAAGGTCATAGCCTTGTTTATGCTGATCGTTAAAAGTCGTGAGAAGGAAACCTGCCAAATTGCCAAGCGCCGTGAGATAATTTTTGCAGTCGTCGATAGCGTCAAGATTCGCTTTAAGCGTGCCGTTTGAGGGCTGGAACACAACATTACTTTCCCGAATTGCAATGCTGTAATCGGTTATGCCGTAATCAGGACCGAAATATTTACTTTCAATGCCGCGCGATGCATCTAAATGCAATCTGTCAACACCGTTGACTAAAGTTGTGCCGCCGCTGGTTATCTGATAATTGCCGTATTGATCTTCATAAATTTTGACGGGTATATAACCGGACAGCCTGTCAACCAAAAGGTCGCGTTGGTCTCTAAGATCATTTGCCGACGCGCCGCTTGCTTCATAAGACACAACCAACCTGTTAGCCTTCGTGATGCCGTCGAGAATATCGCTGACTTCCTTAAGGTTCATTTCCATGTAGTAGTAATTGTAATCGATTTGTTCTTGAAGTTGTTCGGCGACGGTTATAATATTGTCCGCTAAATTTTTGCCTTTTTCAATGGCATTAACCCTGTTTGAGGCGTTGGAAGATTCGGTGGAAAGGTCAACCCACGCTTTATAAAATTCCAAAATTTTTGACTGCAGACCTTCATTGTTCGAATCATTAAAAATTGTTTCGAGCTTGTCAAAATTCAAGGCGAGCGTTTCATAATAATTTTTGGTAGCCGTTTCGTCCCTGAATTGCACGTCCGCGTAAATATCTCTGCTGCGCGTCACGGCTTGAACTTCCGCGCCGGTACCAACCGCGACATTGCCGTAAACACCGCTGCGATTTTCCGCAGTCGTTGTTATGACATTTACTGATTGCCGCGAATAACCGTCAGTGTCCGCGTTTACTATGTTGTGTCCTGTCGTGTTGAGCGCGGTTTGATTTACATAAATTCCGCGAATCATCGTATTGAGTCCCGCAAACATAGCCATAAATTACACCCTCTTTCGCGGCTTTAATCCGCATAATTGCTTATCAAA
>JAFSUE010000012.1 GCA_017445435.1 Selenomonadaceae bacterium
GAAGAAATTGTCGACGTTTCAAATTATTGGGACGCCGATTTATTTATCTCAATCCACTGCAACGCCGCTAACGGTTACGCACAAGGTACGGAGACTTTTTATTACCACAATTCCGACGAAGGCTACAGATTAGCAAATTGCATTCAGAATCAAATACTGGCTAAAGTTCCAGTTGTAGACAGAGGAGTTAAAGCCGCCAGTTTTTTCGTCATTAAGTACACGCATTGCCCCGCCGTTTTAGTTGAAACTGCCTTTATCGACAATCCTAACGACGCAGATTTGCTTGTTGAACGCGAAGATGATTTTGCACGTGCTATTGCTTGTGGTATTACCGACTACGTTGCATTGTCGCCCGACGTTATTGACTTCCCCGTTGATAAGGAGTGACAATCTTGGAATTCTACAACATAAAAATTGACCCTGTATCTTATTGGTACAGGGAGTTTTTTTTGTCTGCAAAGATGAAAAATTTAGCTAAGTTAAAGTTTGTTAAGGTTAAGTATATTAAATTTTATTTCAGCCATAAATTCATTTAAGTAAATTTTCTTACAAATTTTTTGAATAAGAAACATGATATTTACCATATTTTTTATAGATACGCTCTTAAAGAAATTAGCCTTATATTTTTTAGACAAAAACAATTTCACATTTTATATTCTTTCACGTAGATTACCAGCGCAATTTTTTTTGCCAATTCATCAATTCATTTTGACTTAGTGGCAAGTCGATTTCGTGTCCGTCTTCATAGGCAAATTTAAATCTAACTTCCTTAGCTGACTGCAAATTTTTTAAACTTTCCTTAGGAATATTCACGAACAATTTATTTTCATAATTAAATTGCATAGCAGTTTGTTTAGTAGCGGCTGGCAATTCGAACACTTCATCGTCAACATACAGCGTAGCTTGTGGCAAAAGTTTTGATTTGTCATAGCGATAATCCCATAAATTAAAAACTGCGCCTTCAAGATGCCCTTTACCGTCACGCGAAACTTGAAAATCTGTCGTAGCGTATTCCTCAAGCGTCGAAACTTGCCTGTGATCGTAATGCCAGACGTAAGCAACGCCGCCGAGTCCGATTAAAATAAAAATTACTCCGAACACTATGAAAATTTTATGTAGCACTCTATCTAATCCCTTCTTCATAAGCAATAAAATCTTTCAAAAAATTTTTGCACTAACATTATCCAAAATTCCGTACTTTAACCATAATTCATAAATTTAAAAAATTATACTGAAAAATCTTTGCAGTGTCCAATAAAAATTGTTGCATAAAAAAACACCTTCCAGCTTTTAGCTTTTAGGTGTTAGCTTTTAGGATTTTTCAATGCGAATTACGAATTACGCATTAAAAAAATTATTTTCCAGCTAAAATTTTGTAACCGTTAATTCTTTCTTCAGCATCTTTTTGAGTTTTAGCGAAAAGTTCTTCTGCGGCGTCAGGGAAATTGCGCTTAAGTGACGAGTAGCGAACTTCGCCTTGCAAAAATTCTTGGAACTTGCTGAAGTCAGGCTCTTTTGAATCGAGAATGAAAGGATTTTTGCCACTGCCAGCAAGTTGAGGATTATAACGCCAATTCGCCCAATAACCGCACTGTACAGCCAGCTTGCCTTCCAGTTGACTGTTGCCCATACCTTTCCTAATGCCGTGATTGATACAAGGCGCATAAGCGATAATCAGCGAAGGTCCAGGATACGCTTCAGCTTCAGTAACAGCTTTCATCAACTGATTTTGATCAGCGCCCATTGAAACTTGCGCAACGTAAACGTAGCCGTAACTCATAGCCATTTTGCCCAAGTCTTTTTTCTTCGTCTTTTTACCAGTCGCCGCAAATTGTGCAATCGCCGCCGCAGGTGTAGCCTTGCTAGCTTGTCCGCCAGTGTTTGAATAAACTTCTGTATCGAAGACGAAAATATTTATATCTTCGCCGCTTGCCAGTACGTGGTCAAGTCCGCCGTAACCAATATCATATGCCCAGCCGTCACCGCCGACAATCCATTGAGAACGTTTGACGAAGTAATCGCGATTGTCATAAATTTTGTTCAGTAAAGCGTCGTCGCCTTTTTCTTTTTCAAGAATCGCCGTCAATTTTTCTGCACGTTCGCGTGTACCTTCACTAACTTTGCGATTTTCTTTCCAATCATTAAGCGCCGCGCGAAGTTCATGGCTACCTTTGCCCTGTTCAATAGCTTGAGTTGCCAAGTTGACAAGTTCGCCACGAATTGCCTTTGTACCTAAGAACATACCTAAGCCGTATTCCGCGTTATCTTCAAAAAGTGAATTGCCCCAAGCTGGTCCATGACCTTTATGGTTTTTCGTGTACGGCATAGCAGGAGCAGACGCGCCCCAAATTGATGAACAACCTGTAGCATTGGCAACCATCATTCTATCGCCGAAAAGTTGAGTTAAAAGTTTCATATACGGAGTTTCGCCGCAACCTGCACAAGCGCCGCTGAATTCAAACAAAGGCTTTTCAAATTGACTGCCGACAACAGTATTTTTCTTAGTAGGATTAACTTTTGACGCAACTTTCTTTTCATCAACGCCGTAGTCAAAATATTTTTGTTTAGCTTTTTCAACGTCATTAAACGTAGTCATTGTCAACGCTTGTTTCGGACAAACTTGCGCACAGTTGCCGCAACCTAAGCAGTCATAAGTTGAAACGGCGATTGTCAAATTGTAAGCACCTTTAGAAATTTTTGACGGAATGGAGGGCATACCTTCAGGCGCGTTTTTCAATTCTTCAGGCGTAGTCAAAATTGGGCGAATTGCCGCGTGTGGACATACGAAGGAACATTGATTGCAACCGATACATTTAGACGGATCCCATGAAGGAACTTTGATAGCCGTACCGCGTTTTTCGTAAGCCGTGCCGCCCAATGGGAAAGTACCGTCTGCCTGCGCGGTAAATTTGCTGACAGGTAAAACTTCGCCTTCTTGACGGTTCATCACGTTTTGAATGTCACTAATAAATTCAGGCGGATTAACTTGACGCGGCTTTTGATTCATACTTTCATCGTCAATAACCCAACTTGAAGTGTCGACCTTATGAAGTGCCGCGATACCTTGATCAATCGCGCCGCAATTCATTTCGACAATCTGCGGACCTTTTTTACCGTAAGATTTTTCTACAGCGTCTTTCAACAATTTTACAGCGTCATCAATCGGAATGATGTTTGCAAGTTTGAAGAAAGCCGCTTGCATAACCATATTGAAACGCCCGCCAAGTCCTAAGTCGCCAGCAATTTTAACGGCGTTGACGGTGTAGACGTTAATATTATTTTCTTTAATGTATCGTTTCATGTACGGTTTAAGTTTATGCCCGAGCTTTTCGTCGCTCCAATCGGTATTCAGCAGGAAAGTACCGTTAGGTTTAAGTCCCGCAATAAGATTGTAATGGTGAACGTAGCTTTTCTGCGAACAAGAAACAAAGTTTGACTTCGTGACAAGGTACGGTGAAGTTATAGGCGATTTGCCAAAACGTAAATGGCTCATCGTAATGCCGCCAGATTTTTTTGAATCGTAGGCAAAGTAGGCTTGCGCGTAAAGGTCGGTATTATCGCCGATAATTTTAATTGCAGATTTATTTGCACCAACTGTACCGTCAGAGCCAAGCCCCCAGAATTTACAAGCGGTGGTATCAGCAGGCGTCAAGTCAACGTCATGATGAGTTGTCACTAAAGATTTATTTGATACGTCGTCAGTAATACCGATTGTAAATCCATTCAGCGGTTTATCTTTCGCCAATTCTTCAAAGACGGCTAAAAGTTGGTCAGGCGTCGTATCTTTGCCGCCTAAACCGTAACGTCCACCGACGATAACAGGGGAAGTGTCTGCGTCGTAGTAAGCCGCGCGAACGTCAAGATAAAGCGGTTCACCAATCGCGCCAGATTCTTTTGTACGGTCAAGGACAGCGATTTTCTTAACAGTTTTAGGAATTGCATTGAGAAAATGTTTAACGGAGAACGGGCGGTATAAGTGAACGCTAACGACGCCAACTTTTTCGCCATTTTCATTGAGATATTTAGCCGCTTCATTAGCCGCTTGACAAGCCGAGCCGATAGCAATAATAACGCGGTCTGCATCTTCCGCGCCGTAGTAGTCAAAGATGTGGTGTACACGCCCAGTAATTTTTGAAACGTCAGCCATAATTCCTTCGACAATGTCAGGAAGTTTTTCATAATTATTGTTGACGGTCTCACGAATTTGGAAGTAAACGTCAGGATTAGTAGCCGTGCCGCGAATGACGGGGTGGTCAGGATTTAAAGCATTGCGGCGGAAATTGTCAATCGCGTCGTAATCAACAATTTTTTCTAAGTCCGCGTAGTCAATGACTTCGATTTTCTGAATTTCGTGGGAAGTGCGGAAACCGTCGAAGAAATTTATAAATGGAATGCGCCCTTTAATCGCGGCAAGGTGTGCTACGGCTGATAAGTCCATAACTTCCTGCACGCTAGATTCGGCAAGCATAGCGCAACCAGTTTGACGCGCCGCCATTACGTCTTGATGATCGCCGAAAATATTTAACGTTGAAGTTGCAAGCGCCCGCGCAGATACATGAAAGACGCCTGGCAAAAGTTCACCTGCGATTTTGTACAGATTAGGAATCATCAGCAGAAAACCTTGTGACGCCGTGTAAGTCGTGGTAAGTGCGCCAGCTTGTAATGAGCCGTGAACTGTACCAGCCGCGCCACCTTCAGATTGTAATTCTACTAAACGAACTTTCTGCCCAAAAATATTTTTGACGCCTTTAGCCGCCATTTCGTCAACATCTTCAGCCATTGGTGACGACGGCGTAATAGGATAAATTGCGGCAACTTCCGTGAATGCGTATGAAATATACGCCGCCGCTTGGTTACCGTCCATCGTCTTCATTTTTTTAGCCATAACCTAAAAAAA
>JAFSUE010000013.1 GCA_017445435.1 Selenomonadaceae bacterium
CTAATCATTGATCCTAGACAAAATAAACCTATCGCTTTACCGATTAAAGATTTTCTTGAAAGTTGGTCGAACGAACTTTTAATTTTTTCAGCCGCCTTTAGCTGGACTTACTTTAAAAAAAGATTTAACGTCGACTGGTTTTTAAAAGTTATCGGTCACTACAAAAAGCCGCTCGGCGAAGTTTTAACTTCGTCACTGTTCCTGCAACTTATGGGAATTGCAATGCCGCTTATCACGCAGGTTATCATCGATAAAGTTATCGGCAACAGTGGCTATTCGACGCTAACGGTTATAGGTACAAGCATGATAGTTTTTTTCTTCATGCAATCGCTTTTAACCTTCGTCAAAACGTACATAATGAACCACACGACGAATAAACTTGACGCGATTTTAGGTACAAGATTATTCCGTCACTTAATCGCCCTGCCGTTGCCGTACTATGAAAGGCGGCGCGTCGGTGATACGTTAATGCGTGTCGGTGCATTGGGGCAGATTCGCGAATTTTTAACTGGCACGGGCTTAATGACGATATTAGACGTATTTTTCTCCGTCGTCTTCATCGGCTTTATGTTTTGGTACTCCGTACCGCTTACGTTAATTTCGCTGTCAATCGTCCCGCTTTACGTTATACAAAACGTCTGGGCAGTACCGATTATCAAGCGGAAAATTGAGGCTGTATGGCGTACTGGCGCGATGAACAACGCCTTCATGGTCGAATCAATCACGAACATTGAAACGATAAAGGCATTGGCAGTTGAGCCGCAATTCGTCAATAAGTGGGAAAATCTTTTGGCACGTTACGTTAGGACGACTTTTGAGAACGTAAAATTTAACTTAGTCATCAACGCATTCAGCGGCGTATTGCAAGGCTTGCTGTCAATGGCAATTCTTTGGTACGGCGGACATATGGTAATGGACGGGCTTTTAACGCTTGGACAGTTAATCGCGTTTCAAATGTTGTCGGGTCAAGCTACAGGACCTATGACAAAACTTTTGACTATGTGGCCTCAAGTTCAGCAAGTTGGATTAGCGCTTGAACGTATCGGCGATATTTTGAATACGCCAATGGAACCGATTGTTCATGAAGTCGGCAAGCGTGGCGAACAAAGAATTAACGGTGAAATTGACATTAATGAAGTTTCCTTCCGCTACCGCGTAGATTTGCCGCTTGTCCTTAAAAATATTAATCTGCACATTGCGCCAGGTGAAAAACTTGGCATTGTTGGGCGGTCGGGGTCAGGTAAATCTACGTTGACTAACCTTGTACAAAATTTGTACATTCCAGAGGCGGGCAACATTACAGTCGGCGGCATTAACACAAAGGAAGCTAATCTTGGCTGGTTACGTGATCAAATTGGCGTAGTTATGCAGGAAAATTATCTGTTCAATGCCAGTGTACGTGACAATATAGCCGTCAGCCGTCCAACTGCTACAATGGATGAAATTATACGTGCGGCGCGTCTTGCTGGTGCGCATGAATTTATTTTGGAGTTAAAGGAAGGCTATGATACTAAAGTCGGTGAACGCGGCGATTCACTTAGCGGCGGTCAACGTCAACGCGTAGCTATTGCCCGTGCGCTTTTGGCTAACCCACCAATTTTAATTTTCGACGAAGCAACTTCCGCGCTTGACTATGAATCAGAAAGAATTATTTTCAACAATATGGAGGCTATCGGCGCAGGTCGTACGATGATGATAATTGCTCACAGACTTAGCGCAGTTAGACGTTGCGACAAAATTATTGTTATCGACAAAGGCGAAATTGTTGAAAGTGGTTCGCATGATCAGTTAATGGCGCTTGGCGGTCTGTATCGCTATTTGCACGATCAGCAAGAAAGTAGGGGCTAATGTAATGCCGCAATGAGGAATAAAAATAAAGGTAAAAAGCGGCATTTCCCAGCGCCACTGCAAAGTTGGATAGCAAATGGAACGCGGTGAAACGTTTAAACTACTAACTACTCACTACTCACTACTCACTACTGACTAAATTTGCGCCAAAGAAAAAGTAGGTTAATAGAAAAAATTTTTATAAAATTAAATTTTACGGACAACCCCTAGCAACTAAGAAAGGAGAACTTCCAATGAAATTTTGGAACTGGCTAGTTCACGGCGAAGAACGTGAAAAAGAAACAGAATTTTTACCAGCAATATTAGAAGTAACTGAAACGCCGCCGTCACCTACAGGACGCTTTATAATGTGGACAATCTTAGTATTACTTGTCGTAGGTATCGCGTGGGCATTTCTCGGCAAAATAAATGAAGTTGCCGTAGCGCCTGGCAAAGTCATTCCGTCAGGTCAAGCTAAAACTGTTCAAGTTAAAAATAAAGGGATTATAAAAGAAATTTTAGTTGAGGAAGGGCAAAAAGTTGAGGAAGGCGACATTCTTGTACTGCTTGACCCTACGACGACGGCGGCTGATTACGACAGCTTGAAAAAACGCGCGGCGTATTATAATCTTGACATTCAACGCTTGACGGCTGAATTAACTGGCGCTCCTTTCATTCCAGAGGAAGACCCTGACCTTGAACCGCATGACTTAGCGGCGGAAATGGCGCTTTATCAAAGTCGTACAAGAGATTATCAAACGCAGATGCAAAGTCGTCAAGATGTCATTGCGCAGAAACAAGCTAGACTTCAAGCTACAATGGCAACTTTTGAAAAGTATAATGAAGGTTTGAAAATTGCGCAGGAAAAGGAAGCGCGGCTTAAAGCTTTGATTGAGGAGAGCGCAATTTCCGAATTCCAACTTTTGGAACAACAGAATCAAACTATTGAATACGCGCAAAATGCACAGGCGGAATTTGATACAATTAACAGCATTCAAGCTGAAATTGCGGAGGCTGAACAAAATTTAGCTAACGTTAGCGCGTCTTATCATAAAGATATTATGACTTCCCTTGTTGAGGCGAAGAAAGAATATTACTCCCTCATCGAGTCGATTAAAAAGGCGGATGAAGATGCGCGTATGGCAACGATTGTTGCACCGACAAGCGGACGCGTTTACAACCTTAATGTCCATACCGTTGGCGGTATCGTCACGGACGCCCAGCCGTTAATGCAAATTGTTCCTGACGACGTTAAACTTGTCTTTGAAGTTTACGTGGAAAATAAAGACATTGGATTTGTTAAAATCGGAATGCCTGTTGAAGTCAAAGTGGATTCGTTTAACTTCCAAAAATACGGTATGATTGACGGTACAGTTACGGAAATAGGCGCTGACTCCTACAAAGACCCAAGCGACCAGCAAACTTATAATAAATTTAAAGTTGTTGTTACTCCTACTGGTAAGAATAGCATTGACGTTATGGGCGAAGAAGTTCCGCTTAGCGTAGGTATGAGCGTGAATGCGGAAATTAAAATTAAAGAAAAACGTATCGTCGACTTCTTCCTTGATCCGTTCCGTAAGTACACTTCCGAAGCATTGAGGGAGCGTTGATTTATGGCTGAAGATAAAAATAAAAATCCACAGCAAGGCGGGCTTGTACCTAGCGGCGGTAATGTTCCACAAAATCCTAATCAACCGCCGCAAGGCAAGCAGGCGTTGGCTAAAATTAATTTAGCTAAAGTTCCTGCAGACCAAGTGAATAAAGATCAAGCTGTTAGTACGGACGTTAAATCGGAAGACGGCGGACGTGTCAACGGCATTGATACTGGGCTTGCTTGCCTTATCGCCATTGCTAAATACTATAACATTCCCGCTGAATATCGCCAACTTGAGCGTGCTTACGTACTTTCAGAAGGTAGCGTAGACTTTACAACGTTAGTTCGTGCCGCGCATGATTTGAAGTTGAAGGCTAGGGCTTATGAAGGCTTGAAAGAAGCTGACTTAGACCGCCTTATTTACCCTGTCATGATTCAGATGAAGTCAGGCAGAAAAGTTGTCATTACGACGATTCGCGACGGCGATATTTACATAATGGATCCCGTCTTTTCGCAACAGCCCGTAAAAGCGGATAGGTACAAGCTTTTAATGGATTGGACGGGCGACGCAATTTTATTCACGCGCCGTTATGAATTGCCGAAGAAAAAGCAGGAATTTGGTTTCAAGTGGTTTATACCTGTAATATCAAAATATGTGCCATTCCTGCGCAGTGTACTTTTTCTTTCACTTGTCCTGCAAATTTTGGGATTGGCATCACCATTTTTTGTACAAAATATTATCGATAAAGTACTTGTCCACCGCGCAGCTGATGCACTTGACATTTTTGTTTTAGGTATGTTGACGTGTACAATTTTCAACACGTGGATTTCTGGCTTAAGGTCGTATCTTTTCACAAATATTTGTTCCAAGATGGACGTTGCGTTAAGTTCCCGCCTTTTTAAAAATATTACGGCGTTACCGATGAGTTACTTTCAAAAGTGGCAAGTCGGCGACGTTGTATCACGTTTAGGCGAATTGCAGACGTTACGTTCATTTATGACGGGGTCAAGCTTAACAATTTTGCTTGATATGGTTTTCGCGGTTGTCTACTTCTGCGTTATGTTCCTGTACAGCAGAATTTTAAGTGTCGTTGTACTTGTAATGATTCCGCTGTTTGTCATCTTGAATTTAGTTGTAGCGCCAATTTTTAAACGCTTGATTAATGAAAGATTTTTAATCGGCAGTGAAAATCGCTCCTTCCTAATTGAAACGATAACTGGTATTCATACGGTTAAAGCAACAAGCGTTGAAAATAATTTCATTCGCCGCTACGAAGAAATGTTAGCTCGGCTTGTAAAATCTTCACTTGCCGTCATAAACGTTGCTAACGTGGCAAATACAATCGGTACGTTTCTTTACAGTTTGTTCAATCTTTTCATCTTATGGCTTGGATCGTATTACGTCATGGAAGGTGAAATTTCCGTCGGTGAATTGATAGCGTTCCAAATGATAGCGGGACAATTAATCGCGCCAGTTATGCGCCTTATCAATCAATGGCAGTACTTCCAGCAAGTTCGCGTATCAATGGACAGGCTCGGCGATATTATGAATGAAGAAACTGAACCTGCTTTTAATCCTTCGCGCACAACTTTACCGTCACTGCGCGGCGATATTGCGCTTGAAAAGTTAGCATTCAGCTATACTCCTGAAGGCGGCAAAGTTTTAGACAATATTAACATTAGGATTCCTGCAGGAATGAAAGTCGGCATTGTCGGACGCTCTGGCTCTGGTAAATCGACGTTGACTAAATTAATTCAGCGCTTATTCTTGCCTGAAAATGGCAGAATTTTAATTGACGGCGTTGACATTGCGCAAGTTGAACCTGCATGGTTACGGCGGCAAATTGGCGTTGTACTGCAAGACAGCAAACTTTTCAGCGGAACGGTTGAAGAAAATATTCGTATCGCCTGCCCCAACGCGTCGCATGAAGACGTTGTAAGAGCGGCTAAACTTGCTGGCGCTGATGACTTTATCAGCAGTTTTCAAAACGGTTATGAAACATTCGTCGGCGAACGCGGCAGTTTGTTAAGCGGCGGTCAACGTCAACGTGTAGCTATTGCCCGCGCATTGATTACAGACCCGCGCATTTTGATTTTTGACGAAGCAACTTCCGCGCTTGACTACGAATCAGAAAATATTATTATGAGTAACATTGAACCGATTGCTCGCGGTCGTACAATGTTAATGATTGCGCATAGGTTATCGACGGTTAGAAATTGTGATGCTATCGTCGTCATTGACAAGGGCAGAATCATTGAGGCTGGCTCGCATGATGACTTGATGAAACGTAACGGCGCTTACTCAAAACTTTATCAAGCCCAAATGGCGTAGTTGAATTAAGAATTAAGAATGCAGAATTATGAATTGTGAATTAAATTACAGCGTAAAGGCGCGAATCAATCCAATATTTTTTACAGCTAAAACGGCAATTTGTTTAATGGCGAAGGCGGGAATACCTGACGCTGATAAAATCGTTCATTGCTTAAAACTTGAAGACAATCAACCACTTCAAAATATGGCTGATTCAGATACAATTTTGGGCAATGCCATTGTCGTTGAGGCAAAGTACCGCACAATGTGTAGCTTGATTGAAAAGTCGGGCTACAATATTTGCGTCGACTTGCCCTGCGGTTACACGCCAAAAGCTATTCATCTTACAGAAAAAAATTTTCGCTTTATAGGACTTGACTTGCCCATTGTAGCGGAAGAATTTTCGCCAATTATTCAATCTCTCGCCGCTTATCCTAAGAATATATCTTTCAGCGGAGTTGACGCCACAAACTACGAATCACTTGCAACGGCATTGCGTGACGTAGATAAACCGTTTTGCATTACTACCGAAGGAATGATGATGTACTTTACCGAAAGTGAAGTTGACGCCGTCATTTCAAATATTCGTAAAATTTTAGACGTACACGGCGGCTGTTGGATAACGCCTGACCCCGAAGTTAAATTGCAGTTTATGTTGACATTCCGTTCAGTTTTCGGCGAAGATTCACTCGGCAAGTTGACTGCAACGGGAAATGCGGCAATGAAACAGTCAAGCGTTGCAAATTTATTCAACTCATTTATTTTAGACGTAGAAAATATTTCCAGTTCAATTAAGACGGCGGAAAATCTTTTGAAGTTGCACGGCTTGAAGGCGGAACGGGTAAACTTTGCTGAAAATATGCCTGAACTTAGTATTTATCGGCAACTGACGTCCGCGCAGATTCAGCAATTCAAAGACGCAATGCGGCAATGTCATTGTTGGATTATAACGCTTGACGAAACGCGAAAAATTCAAGAAAATATTACAGTTCCAGAAAAATCTTTCGCGATGAACTGTACTTTGGACGACGGAATTTTAAAGATGACACTGCGCGGCAGAATTGATAGCATATCTGCGCCGCAAATTTTGGCGGCATTTGAAACGGCTAACGTTGACGCAGTGAAAATCGACTGTTCGGCGCTTGAATACATTTCATCAGCTGGGATGCGTCTGTTGATTGACATACATAAAAGTTGCGCTAACGGTTTAGTTTTGTTCAACGTCAATTCATCCGTAGAAAAAATTTTGTCGCAGAATGGATTCACCGAAATGGAGGTGAACAAGTGGAAGTTAAGCAACAATCTTTAAAAATTGTAGCTGACGAAAAAAATTCAAATGCTACAAATTTACAATCTAAAGTTTGTGAAATTTGCCCGCACCATTGCCGCCTTGCAGTTGGTGAAATTGGCAAATGCCGTGCAAGATACAATGACGGCGAAAAAATTTTTGCGTTAAATTACGGTCGGCTTACGTCGATTGCGCTTGACCCGATTGAGAAAAAGCCGCTGTACAGATTTTTTCCTGGCAGTACAATTTTGTCAGTAGGCAGTTTTGGTTGCAACTTGAACTGTCCATTCTGTCAAAATTACGAAATTTCTATGGCGGACGCGAACTTTCCAACGCGGCAACTTTCGCCTGAAGCGTTGGTACAAATTGCACTTGAACTTCGCGACAGAAAAAATATTGGCGTGGCGTTTACGTACAATGAACCGTTCATCAGCTATGAATATGTTCGTGATACGTCTAACCTTTTAAAGGCGGTTGACTTGAAGTCTGTACTGGTGACGAATGGCACTGTTGCAAGCGGCGCGTTGAAAAAAATTTTGCATTTAATCGACGCGATGAATATTGACTTGAAAGGTTTCAGCCAAAAAATTTATGACGTACTCGGCGGCGATTTTGAAACGGTAAGAAATACGATTCAAACGGCGGCTAAAAGTTGTCACGTCGAAGTAACTACGCTGATTGTTCCGCGTATGAATGATTCGGAAGATGAAATGGACGCGGAGGCTAAATGGCTGGCGTCAATCTCAAAAGATATTCCGTTGCACGTAAGCCGATTTTTTCCGCGCTACAAAGTGACAGACCGTCCGCCGACTGACGTTAAAACTGTTTATCGTCTCGCCGAAGTTGCAAGGCGTCATTTAAATTTTGTTTACACTGGCAACTGTTAAGGAGGTGATGAATTTGGACAATATAGTTTGCATTTACAAGATTACAAATACAATCACTGGCGATTTTTACATTGGACAAACACACGATTTTGAACAGCGTATTAAAAGCCACAAACGTATACCTCAACCTGGTATGCGTGAAGATGTTGAAAAATACAGTTGGAACGCCTTCAAATTTGAGATTATCGAAAAATGCGCTGAAAAAGAATTAACGTCAAAAGAAAATTTCTATATCAAAACGTTAAAGCCCAAATACAATATTCAGCCTTGGGGCGTTGATATGCCCGCTGAAGTTCGTGAAAAAATTCGTCAAGCAAAGTTGGGACAAACTCATACAACTGAATCTTGTGAAAAAATGAGTGAAAAGCGTTTAGGCGTGACGTTATCTGATGAACACAAAGAAAAATGTAGACAAGCGTCGTTAGGCAACAAAAGCAGAAGTAAAGCTGTTGTTTGCGTTGAGACTGGCAAAGTTTATCCAAATATGAAAACTGCCGCCGCTGATATTGGAATCGTTCCAAGTGCTATTAGTGGTGTGATTCGTGGCGTAAATATAACTGCAGGTGGTTATCATTGGCGTTATGCTAATGAAGACGCTAATACAGGCAGTAGAAAACGCAATGTAGCTGTATTTTGTGAAGATACTGGAGAATATTTTCCGACTATAGAGGCGGCGGCTAAAAAATTTGGTATTAATGCTTCCACGATAAGTAAAATAGTTAGAGGTAAGAGTAAATCTTCATTACATTTTAAATTAGTTGAAAAACAAACTTGCAATGAAATTCGCACTAAAGATAAACGTTTCGGCAGTAATTTGAGCCGCACCATTATTATTTGTGATGAAACAGGTGAAGAATTTTTCGGTGTAAAACTTGCTGAAATAAAACTTGGCATACCTGCTCAAGATATTTTAAATGTATTGGAAGGTAACGCTGAAACTGCAGGCGGATTTCATTTTCACTATACAGGCAAAAAATTAAATCAAGATGTTAAAGTAAAAATTTGTTGTATAGAAACAAATGAAGTTTATAACAATGTAACCGAAGCGGCGACGAGTGTGAATCTTAGCCCTAGAACATTAGCAAATCATCTGCGCGGTTACAAAAAATCCGCTGGCGGTTATCATTGGAAATATGTTGAAACTGACATTAACGAAAATAAAAAAAAATAAACAAGGAGTGTAATTTATGCTCGACATCGCCATTCTTCATAGCTCATTTCCTGCCCAATATCTTCATATAGCCCCTTATTTGGCTAGAAATCCTGAAAATCGCGTTGTATTCCTCTCTAAAGAGAACTCAATCGGAGCCAATCTTCCAGGTGTTCAATTAGCCCTTTACGGTAAGCCAAAAGAAGAAGAGGAAAATTGGATTAAAACTTGTGGACCGTTGCGTCCTGCGGCAGAAGCTGTAGTCGAAGGTCAAGCTGTCGCTCGTGCATTGGAATGGCTTGCTAAAGAAAGAAATTTTAAGCCTGACGTGATTATTGCGCATACTGGTTGGGGTTCTACACTTTACTGCAAAGATTTATATCCTAACGTACCGATTATGGGATACTTTGAATGGTACTACCTTTCAGAAGACAGCGATTGTTACTGGTGGCCTGACGAAGTTGCACAAATGCCAAATAAAATTTCAATTCGTACAAGGAATGCTCACCATTTGTTAAATCTTGAAGCTGTTACCGCGCCAGGTCCTGGTCAAGGTATAGGCGTAACTCCTACGAAGTGGCAACACAAACAAATTCCAGAAGTTTACAAGCCGAAAGTTAAAATTATTCATGAAGGCATTGATACAAAATTCTGTTCGCCCGACCCAAGTGGCAAACGTCCTGGCTTAATTCTTGACGATGTTAAATTGAATTTGCCAGAAGGTACGGAAATTATAACGTACGTTTCACGCGGCTTTGAAATTTATCGTGGTTTCCCGTACTTTATGGACGCTATCCGCCTTGTACTGCAACGCCGCCCGAATGTTCATGTTGTCGTTGTCGGCAAAGATAGAATTTGTTACGGCGCCCAGCTTAAAGATACAACCTACTTGAAGGAAGAGGAGAAAAAAGGCGGTTACGATACAAATCGCGTACATTTCGTAGGTTTGCGCAATCGCGGCGATTATCAAAAGATTCTGCGTGCCTCAAGCTGTCACGTTTATTTAACTCGTCCATTCGTTTTAAGTTGGTCATTCCTTGAGGCAATGAGTTTTGGCTGTCCAATCGTCGGTTCAAAGACGCCGCCTGTTGAAGAAGTTATGGAAGATGGCGTGAACGGTCTGTTGGCTGAATTTAGATCGCCGTACCACATTGCGCGGAAGATTGAAGAACATTTAGATGATCCTGAACGTGGCAGGTTACTTGGACAGCGTGCACGTGAAACTGTGCTTGAACGGTTTGAACTCTATAAATGTATGCGTGCGCAGGAAGATTTAATGTATAGTTTAGTTAGATAGTGAGTAGGAGTTAGGAAAATTTTTTACAAGCTATTAGGTGGAGTTGAATAACTAAGTAAAAATATTAACTAAAAAATCACGGTAATTACGCGGCATTTCAGCGCCTTGTGAAGTGGGACGAGTGGGAACACAAGGACGCGGCATAACGTTTAAACTACTAAAAAGTAAAGCGCGAGCGCGCAAATGCCGCTATGTTTTCTTTTGCTTCTTTTCTTTTGCGCCAAAAGAAAAGAAGTTTAATAAAAAATTAATTATTCAACACGACCTAGCTAATATAAAGGAGAAAATTTTAATGACGTTTGAATCAATGATTCCGCCGCGCTCCAAAACTGTCTTGGAAGTCACGGGCGAAGTTGCGGAAGATTTTCAATCCACAAAAGATGCGTATCTTTTAATTCAACCTGATTGTGAATACACCGTCGCGAAAACTTTTGACGGCATTGAAGGTAAGTTCGATTCAATTTTAATTCAAAGTTCTGTTATCGGTACGTTGCCGAAAGATGAACTTGTTGAACTGATTAAATCTGCCGCCGCTAAACTTAATGAACGCGGTACTATACTTTTCGCGCTTGACAATATCGCCTTCGCAGATAACATTATGGCAATTTTGCAAGACCAGCCGCCTAAGTTCAAAGTTACGTTGACTAAAGATGAATTGTCCGACGCTATCAAAGACGCTGGAATTAATGAGTATCGCTCACTCAATGCGTCGCGCAGGGCTAACGTTCCACGACAGCTTAGGGAAATGTCTAAAAATGAACCGTTGATTTTCCAACACATTCTTGTTGCTACCGCTGAAGAATTGCCGCCGAAATATTTAATTCAGTCAATTGTTGGTGAAAAGTTAGTCTGCGCTCCCGTCAGAATCCACCGTCCAAATATGTTTTTGACGACCGAGCCGAATATTTACACAACGTCTTCAAATGTCGACCAGCCGTACAGAATTTTTCCGAAGGAACAGTACGAAAATCGAATTATGATTAATCAGCGTATGACCTTCCCGACTTTCACTAACGGCGTAAAATTTTTTGAAAGTATGAAAAGTCAAGGTTATTTGTACCTTGAGGAAATGGACGACCACCCCGTACTTTGGGAGCAGTCCTATGAAAAGACGGCGTTTATAAATTTCATCAGCGTACATGCCATTCAAACTTCTACTGAATATCTTGCCGATTATCTGCGCCAGTTCAATCCGAACGTGAAAATTTTTGATAATCAACTGCAAAAACTTTTGCCGCCGCGTAACTACGACGAAGAATTTAAACAGGAAGACCGCCCAACTACAATTTTCTTTGGCGCGTTGAATCGTGATAAAGAATTTGAAGAAATTTTGCCAGTACTGAATGACTTGGCTAAAAAGTATGGGAAAAAGTTGCAGTTTAAAATTTTGGCGCGTGAAAGTTTGTTTGAATCGTTGCAGAGTGAAAATAAAGTTTTAGTTGGTGATTCGCGCATTTACGAAGGGCAGTTTGTGCCTTATGAACGTTATGAAAGAGAACTTTATACGTCAGATATTGCGCTGTTGCCGTTGCAGGATAATAAATTCAATCGCGCTAAGTCTGATTTAAAATTCCTTGAATGCGCGGCTTGCGGTACGGTTGCTTTAACGTCGCCAGTTGTCTATTCAGACGTTGTGAAAGACGGCGAAAACGGCTTTATTTTCTACGACACTAAAGAATTTGCGCAGAAGTTGGAATTGTTGATTGAAAATCGGGATAAACGGCGTGAATTGGCAACGGCGGCTTATGATTATGTCAAGCACAATCGCTTAATGAGTCAGCATTATGAAGAGCGTTTCGATTGGTACAAGGAACTTTTCGCGAAGTTGCCAGAATTGACGGCGGAGGCTCAAGCGCGTATCGATAAAGAGGCGCCGCGCTTTAAAGATGAAGTTCCTGTCGAAACGACACAAAGAATTGATTCACCTGCAGGAAATAACCGCCAGCTTGCAGAAATAATCATTCCAGTATAAAGTTAAATTGTTTTTAAAGCTAGTGAAAGGGTGTGACGCTAAATGTTGGGGCTTCAGTTTTTCTCATTTTCGTTGATTTTCTACGTAGTGTTCATGAGCGCGGTACTTGGAATTGCCCTTGTCGTGTACATTAGCACAAGGACGCCGACGAAAACTAGGCAAGGTACGGACGATTTTATTTTGAGTGAACGCCAGCAAAATGTTAGCGGCTACATCAGTACTGCTGACAAAAGCAAATTTCTTGGCGCGATTGGCACTTGTACGACGGATCTTCGACCTGCAGGAACGATTCAGGTGGAAGGCGCACCGCTTGACGTTGTGACGGAAGGAAATTTTTTAAAGCAAGGCTCAATCGTCAAGATTATCAATGTTGACGGCTCACGCATTCTTGTACGTCAAATTTAAATTTAGCTTAAAGGATTTTTACAAGCTTAAAGTAAATTCTTAAAAGCTAAAAGCTAATCCTTAACACCTAAAAAGGAGGTTTGAAATTATGGAAGCATTGATAGGCTCGGGAGTAGTTTTATTCCTAGCGATAATCGTATTGGCAGTATTCCTGCACTTCGTACCGATTGGACTTTGGATTTCAGCATTGGCGGCGAATGTCCATGTAGGAATTTTCACGTTAATAGGAATGCGTATGCGTCGCGTTCCGCCGTCAAAAATCGTAATGCCGCTGATTAAAGCCAATAAAGCAGGGCTTGACGTAAATGTCAATCAGCTTGAGGCACATTACCTTGCAGGCGGCAACGTTGACAAAGTTGTTGACGCTTTAATTGCATCTCAACGCGCACAAATTGTACTACCATTTGAACGGTCGGCGGCGATTGACCTTGCTGGGCGTGACGTTTTAGAAGCGGTACAGATGAGCGTTAATCCAAAAGTCATTGAAACGCCTGTTGTATCAGCCGTTGCGAAAAATGGTATTGAACTTAAGATTAAAGCTCGTGTAACAGTTCGCGCGAACATTGACAGACTTGTCGGCGGCGCTGGTGAACCTACAATTATTGCGCGTGTCGGTGAAGGTATCGTCACAACGGTCGGCAGTTCCGAAAAACACACTGACGTTTTGGAAAGTCCAGATGATATTTCTAAAACTGTTTTGGGTAAAGGTCTTGACGCTGGCACGGCATTTGAAATTTTGTCAATCGACATTGCGGACGTTGACGTTGGACGTAACATTGGCGCACAACTTCAAACTGATCAAGCTGAAGCCGATAAACGTATTGCACAGGCTAAAGCTGAAG